>NZ_CALMCQ010000176.1 GCF_937863175.1 uncultured Meiothermus sp.
CCGGCACCTCCCGCAATCGGCGGCTCATCTTTAGTCGGGAGGCAATGGAAAAGGGATCAATTTCAATACCATCATCCAGCACGATAGCCCGAGGTGTATGCGCTTTGAGGAAATCTAGCCCTTCCTGGGCTTTCTCATAAAACTGGGCTTCGATCCCCTGATCTTCAATAGCCAACTCGAGCAAGGCCCGCAGGGTCAGGCTCGAGGTAACGACCAGAACTTTGTCGCTTTGCATAACTTCCGGCATATTGCCTAGATAGTAGCAGACCTTGAGTCAAGGCAGCGCCCATATATCACACGGGCCACAAACCATCTGGCCGATAGAAAAGCCCTCCGAGCAAGATTCGGAGGGTTTAGTGGCTGGGGCACGTGGACTCGAACCACGACCGACGGTTCCAAAGACCGTTGTCCTGCCATTAGACGATGCCCCAGCGCAGAGCAGCCAAAACGCTTCGCAAACCCGAGGTGATGCGAAGCCCGCAGGACAGCAAACGGTATTTTAGGGGTCTGGCCGCCATGTGTCAAACGTTCAGGCGCTTGTGCCCTGCCATGACTCCAATTTTGGGTAGGCCAGTCGCAGTCTGGCCTGAGTCAACCAAGCTACTCCTGGGCGGTTTTCCAAGCAAATCAATTTGAAAACCGCCCCTTCGTCACGAATGGCTTCCGGGAATGGGTGCACCTTCTGCTCCAACCGCCCGGAACCGATCAAGAGGGCCTTACTGCGCCATATGTCCGGAGATCCGCTCGAGACTGCCCGACTCAACACGCGGGGTAGCAGCTATGGGATCCGGGCCGTATTCCGCTCTGTGCAGGAGCCAGAACAGGTTCTCAATCAACAGCAGGGGTCTATGGCACAACCACCTCTGCTCTGGTGCGCTCAAAACCAGTGGGCTTGCGGGTCTTCCAGCAAGCGAAAGGCCCGGGCTCGAGCAGATTTAGAAGTCGTACCAGGGGGGTGTACCTCGGTGAAGCTCGAGCGGCTCGTCAAACACCTCATCCCGGCTGGCTTCCACCAGCGAAATCACCTGAGGTGGGCAGCTTTCCACACAAGCCCCACACCCCGTGCAGGCCGACACGTTCAGCCTCAGGACAAACTCTTCACTCAACCCCTCGACGGTTTCGCGTTCACGCTCAACCGCCCTGGTCGGGCATACATTGGTACAGACCGGGCACAGCGTACACCCTTCAGCCACCGCGATGCGGGGCCATTGCACGGCCTGTGCACGATGGGCGGCCACCTTCCGCAAGCGCAGTTCGGCGGGGTGATCCGAACGTTTATCTTCATAAGATTCAATTTGCGGCAAAGGCAGATTTGGCACCAGTTCGGCGGCAGAACGTTTGGCCCCGCCCAGTATGGCCCCGAAAAATTCCCGGCGGCCCACCTCCGCCCCGCGCAGCGAATCCTGCTGTAAGTGCACCTCCAGTCCAGGGAAATACTTCCTTCCCTCCTGCGCTGCCCACTGCACCCTTTCTGGGATAGAAGGGCCGCCTATCCTGCAGGTTGCACAGTCGCCATGGGCCAGGGTGAGCAAGCCATAGCGCGAGCCCGATTCCGCTAAAACCCCGGGTGTTAATTGTCCCAGACAGTGAATCTCGTCGCCGGTACCGGGAGCCTTGGAGCAACGAATCTGACCATGCCCCCGGTGCAGCTTTTCCTGAAAAGGCCCCAGTGGGAATTCCAGCGCAACTCCGGGGCATACCGCAGTGCAGAGACCACAGCTGGTGCACTTAATCTCGCTAATCTCTACCGTAAAGCTTTGAAGGTCAATGGCCTGGTGTGGGCAGACTTGCTGGCACTTATCGCATCCCCCCACACTGTTGCGCTCCAGCAAGCACCGAGGCCCGGTATACTCCGGCGTGGGGTCGGTTAGTTTGAGAAAAGCTCCAACAAGATTGTCAAAAAATCCCACAGCTATCAGGGTACAGGGTAGGAGGGCTTCAGGCCAGGGTAAAAACTGACAATTCCCCGGTGCAGCTTGGGCGGTTGCCGTAGAAGGCACCCATTAACGGAACCCGGAGGCGGTTTTCAAGAAAGAATGGCCCCTTCGATTCTCAACCCTAGCCCCCTGACCGATATGCGATCTGATACCAGATGCGACAAGAAACGAAGTTGCCCGTCAGCTAAGTATCGCCTGATTAGGAATTTTCAGTGCACCAGGAGGCTCGCAACGGAGTCACGCCGAAGCAATCCCAAAATGCATCTCAATAAGAAAGCATCACCGAGATTTCTATTCTGGGCGCTCTTAGACCCTCGAGGTCTCTTTCAACATCAGGTCTTTGATCGCATTCATGAACTGCTCGAACTGGGCGAAGTCGAGTTGCTGCTCGTTGTCGGAAAGGGCTACTTTAGGGTTGGGGTGCACTTCAATGTGTACCCCATCCAGACCGGCAGCCAGCGCTGCCCTTGCCAGCGGGGCCAGCAGGTCTCGTCTTCCGGCGGCATGGGTTACATCCACAATCACCGGCAAGTGGGTTAGTTGCTTGGCCAGGATGGCTGCCGAAAGATCGAGGGTGTTGCGCGTCCACCTTTCGTAGGTGCGGATGCCCCGCTCACACAAAACCACTTCGGCGTTGCCCTGCGAGAGAACATACTCGGCACTGTAGAACCACTCTTCGATGGTCTGAGCAAAACCACGTTTGAGCAACACGGGTTTGTTGGCCTTGCCCACCTCGCGCAGCAAGGCAAAATTCTGGGCATTGCGGGTGCCAACCTGCAGGATGTCGGCATACTGAGCCACCAGCTCCACATCGCGGGTATCCATCACCTCGGTCACAAACACCATGCCATAGGCATCGGCAGCCTGGCGGCCCAGCTTAAGGGCGGGCTCCCCCATCCCTTGAAAACCATAGGGTGAGGTACGGGGTTTATAGGCTCCTCCGCGCAGCACCTTGATGCCGTACCCAGCCAGATACTTTGCCGTGGAGAACATTTGCTCTTCAGATTCGATGGAGCAAGGCCCTGCTACCAGCACCGTGCCCTGCCCAAAAACAACGCCTCCCACCCTGACCGCAGTGTCCTCGGGCTTGACCTTGCGAGAGTAAAGAAATTTTTGCTTGTCCTGCTGCTCTTCCAGGTCTAGCGACGCCTTGAAAATCTCCTTGAACAGCCGTTTGATGGTATCGGCGGGGTAAGGGCCGGGGTTTTCCTCGGTGAGGTAGGTCAGCATCTCGTCTTCACGTCTGGGGTCGTAGTGCGCCAGGCCCAGTTCCGTCTGGACTCGACCAATTTCACTCACCAGCCGGCCCCGCTCGGAGAGCAGTCGGAGCAGTTCGCGGTTGATATAATCCACATCTTTTCGCAGGCTTGCGATTCGTTGATCCATGAACCCAATGGTATACCAAGTATGGCCCCGCAAAGCAAGTCGCGGGGAGGTTCCGGGGTAAGAATGACCTGAAATTCAGGCCATTTCGCCACTCCCGAGAGGGCCAAAACCTGTGACAAGCCCATTTCAAGCGGCGCTGGTCTCTACCTCTTTTGGGCGGCCGCGTTCAGCCCATTTGACCAGGAGAATCGAAATCCCATACAGCACCATGAGGGGAATCGAAACCAGACTCAGGTTGACCACGTCCACCGTGGGAGTAATTAGCGCTGCAAGCGTCAAGAGCAGAACAACAGCAATGCGCCAGTTGTTGATAAGAAAACGGCTGGTAATGATGCCGAGGCGGGCCAGCAGATAACTCACCACCGGCATCTCGAACAAAATGCCCATCAAACCCAAAAAGGTAAGAATCTGGCCCATGTACATTCCGATAGAAATTTGTGGGGTGACCACATCACCCAAGAAGCCCAACAGAAAAGGCACGGCAAAGGGCAGCAACACAAAATACGCAAAAATCGCTCCCAGACTAAAGCTGAAGCCCGCTCCCAGCAAGAAAGGGATGGCCAGTCGCCGTTCGCTGGCGAACAAACCCGGCGCAATAAATGCCCAAATTTGGTAGACAATGAAGGGCAGGGCTAATGCCAGTCCTCCGAAGGCCGCGACCTTGAAAGCGGTGAGAAAGGGTTCGGTGATGTTCAAGACGATGAGCTCTGCTTTGATCTCAGCAGTAGCATTATAGGCGTCGAGGGGACGCCTTAGGGCCTCGAGGATTTGAACTCGAAAGGTAAAGGCCACCGCCGTCATAACCCCCCAGGCCACGATGGCCCAGATCAGGCGGTTGCGCAATTCTTCCAGGTGTTCCATCAAAGGGGCTTCTCGCATGGTTGACCCCTTCACGATTTACTTTCTTCCCTGGCCTCCAGAGGTTTCTTGAACTCCTCCAGAGGCTTGCCGAGCTCTTCCTTGATCTCCTTGAACTCCTTTACATCCGTGGCTTTTTCAAACTCCTCGCGGATGTTCTTGGCCCCCCGCTGAAACTCGCGGATGCTCTGGCCCAGGCTGCGCCCTAGTTCGGGCAGCTTGCGCGGGCCAAACAGCAGCAAGGCGATCAGCAAGATAATCAAAATTTCAGACATTCCCAGGTTCATGGCAGTCTCCCAGCCCCAGTTTACCCCGTTGGCTGAAACTCATCTGAAAGCCTGACCACCCGCCACCCAAAAGCATAAGGGGATGCTGCGAGCGATAACCGCTCAGAAATTGCGCCCGGTACAGAGTGATCCGGAGAGGCTGTCTGGACCTCCTATCGAGGCGCAACTGCACTGGTACTGTGATTCCTCCTACCTCCCGTCATCGCGTTTTCGCTTCATGTAACCTTCAATATTTCGCTGGCGCTCACGGGCGATGGCCAGCGCATCCTCGGGCACATCCTGGTTGATGCCGCTACCCCCAGCAATGAACGACCCATCAGCCAGGGTAACGGGGGCAATCAGAACGCTGTTGGAGCCCACAAAAACCCGCTTTCCGATGGTGGTTCTGTGTTTTTGTTGACCATCATAGTTAGCGGTGATGACCCCGGCCCCAATATTCGACTCCTCCCCCACCTCGGCATCGCCCAGATAGGCCAGGTGTCCGACTTTGGCTTTTTTGCCCAGGCGGGCATTCTTGAGTTCGACAAAATTGCCCACGTGCGCGCCTTCTTCCAGGTACGCCCTGGGACGCAGGCGAGCAAATGGCCCGACATAGGCTCCACTCGAGACATAGGCTTCGTCGCATACCGTGTGCGATTTGATGCGGCCCCCGGCCTCCACAGTGGTATCGCTCAAAACCGCATAGGCTCCAACCTCCACCCCTTCGCCCAGCCGGGTTTGACCGCGCAGCACCACTCCTGGCCACAGGGTCACATCGGCGGCTAACTCCACGGCTGGCTCGAGGTAGATGGTCTCGGGCTGAATCATCCGCACACCCTGGGCCATCCAGTGGGCTCGCAGGCGCTGGAGCAGTATCCGTTCCACCTCGGCGAGTTGGGCACGGGAATTGACCCCCAGGAGTTCGCCGGTATCCTTTGATGCCGTAGAAGCTACTTTCTGGCCCGCTTCGCGGTAGATTCGGATCAGGTCGGGCAGATAATACTCCCTGGCGGCATTCTGATTATCAACTTGTGCCAGCTTCTCCCACAGGCTCGAGTCGAAGCAGTAGACCCCTGGATTGATCTCGCAAATGGCACGCTGCTCTGGGGTGGCATCCTTGTGCTCCACATTGCCCAGGATTTCCCCATGCTCGTCTCTCAGAATGCGCCCGTAGCCAGTGGGGTCATCCAGTTTCATGGTGAGCATGGCCATTCCTGTTGCTCCCTCTTGCATGGCCTCGACCAGCCCCGTCAGCGTCTCGACCCTGGTCAGAGGTGTGTCGCCCTGGGTTACCACGATGGGGCCCGGGAAGCCCGCCAGGACGGGCCGGGCCTGGGCCAGGGCATGGGCTGTGCCCAGTTGTTGCTCCTGCACCACAAAGCTCAGGTTCGGGTAGCCTTCGAAGGTTTGGCGCACCTGCTTAGCCCCGTGGCCAATGACCACCACAACCTTTTCGGCGCCACTGGCAAAGGCCGTATCAAGGCAGTAGCCAACCAGGGGCTTCCCCAGCAAGGGATGCAGAACCTTGGGCAGTCTGGACTTCATGCGGGTTCCCAATCCCGCGGCGAGAATCACCACAGCATGTGCCATATCTCTCCGATTGTATTGCTAACAGGGGGAACTCGGGGGTCTATCCTCCAAACTCAGGCAGCCAGTAAACACCCCTAGCGTTTTTTGTTCTGCCTGGCCGAACCGGACCTGGGTGCAGGCCCCACCGGAACCGGCACTGCGGTGCTGGAAGGGTTCTCACGTTGCCCTTTCCAACGCATCAGCAATACAACAGCCACGATGATGAGGGGGATCGAGACAATCTGGGTTGCGGTGAAAAGGCCGATGCCCGCTTGTTCGTTCAGGTAGGTCTTGATCCACAGCGGATTAAGGCGGAAGGGCTCCTCGAAAACCGAGCGGAGTACGCTATACCACAGCACAAACTGCCAGAACACATAGCCATGGGCACGGTTTTGTCGCAGCCAGAAGACCGACAGCCCGAGCAAAACCACACCCAGCAAGGCCCCGTATATCTGGGTTAGGTGTACCGGGCCACGCACCAGGGCATCAGCGCACAGCAGCCACTCACTGATGTCGTTGATACCAGGGCATACTCCTGGGAAGCCTGTTGCGGCGTTGGGCCAGGTAAAGCCAATGGGCCAGTTCGTTAGCCGTCCGACCGTATCGGAGCCGTTCATGAAATTGCCAAACCGCCCTAACGCTACACCAATGGCAATTCCTGGCACCACCGCATCCAGATAGGCCCAGACCGGGATCTTATAGCGGTAATACTGATAAACGAAAGGAAGAATCCCACCAATGATGGCCCCGTGGAAGGAAAGACCTCCCTGCCAGATATACAGTGCCGAAACCGGGTCGGCGCTGAAATCCCCTGGGCTAGTAATCACATACCCTACCCTGGCCCCTATAACACCCCAGATCACGGCCCAGAAGGCAATTTGTTCAAAGCGGTCGGGGTCGTGGCCCCAGCTCCGCAGGATACGTTTGGCAATTTCGAAGGAAGCAAAAATTGCCAGCACCAGAAAAAGCCCATACCAGCGTATTTGCAGCGAACCGATTTCGATCAGAATTGGATCCATCTACGCCTCCAGTTATAAAGATAACTTCCTGGATAGGCGCTCGAGGGTAAACTTGCCCTCGAGCAGCACCCTGCCCTCTTTTAGCAGCACTGGAACCCGGAACGTATAAGCCTTTTTCAAGCTCTCATCAGCATCTACGTCCAGGCAGATATGCGCAATACCCTGTGCTGCTAGCATAGCCTCCGCTTCCAGGCAGAGGTGGCAACCTTTCCGACTGATGAGCACATAGTCCATCTAAACTCCAAGTATAGCCCGTATCACACCAAGACGGTTGAATCAGCAAGGCATGCTTAACTGCTGGGGTCTGAGCATCTGCGGTTCACGGCTTACAGGCCGCAGACTCGAGTACTCGCTCGAATGCCCTAGAAAATTGCCTGGATCACCAGAATACCCATCAGCAGGTGAATTAAGAATTTTCCCGCCAACCCTCCCAGCAAGCCCAGCACGGCTCCCCAGGCCCCTCGCAACGCAGCCTCGGCGGTGCGACCTGCCACCAGCTCGCCCACATAGGCCCCCACCAAAGGCATTAGAAACAACCCCAGCGGTGGCAGAATGAAAATACCCATAAGGCCCCCTATAAAGGCGCCCCAGACCCCCTGGCGGCTGCCTCCGAAGTGCTTGGCACCCAACGCGCCCGCGATGTTGTCCACCAGAGACGACATCACGGTCAGGATCCCAAGACCGATCCAGATCGGTACCGAAATCTCGGTAAATCCCACCAGCAGCTCGTGCAATAAGGCGGTTCCCACAATGATGAACCCGGCAGGCACCACCGGGATAAAGGTCGCAAAAAGCGCTACCGCCCACACCACCACAAAAAGCCAGTCGGCAAAGGCATTCACGGGCCTGAGTGTAGCAGCCTTAGATGAGAAGCAGGGGCCAGGCCTGCCCGGGAGATCTGGCGGTGCCCAGGCCCATCGCTCAACGCGTCGGTGAGGAAAACCCTATTCAAGAATCCCACCGGCCTTAGACTCTTGAAATACATATGGGTGTCTGGCTTCGTCGTTATTTTATCGCCGGGATGCTTTCGATCTTGCCCATTGCGGTAACGATTTATGTTCTGGTGTGGGTTTATAACTGGTCAAACCGTATCATTGGCAGCATTTTGCAGGCCATTGATGCTGAGCCGGCCCGCTGGCTCTTACCCCTGCTTCCGGTTCTGGGGATTGTGGCTACGCTGGGGCTGTTAGCGCTGGTGGGTGCCCTGACCGGAAACTATGTGGGGCGCGTGATCTTCACAGCCCTGGATCGCAGTATCAAGACGATTCCTCTGGTACGCGAGGTGTATAACGCGGTTCAGCAAATTGCCCAGACGCTGTTGGGGCAGCCCGAGGTACAATTTCAGCGGGCCGCTGTGATTGAGTACCCACGCAAGGGTCTGTATACCCTTTGCTTCATTGCCAATCCGCAAGTCGGCAAGAGGCTGACCCCCCTACCCGAAGGGTACACGGTGGTGCTGGTTCCCACCAGCCAAGTACCGGCCTCTGGGATGGCCATAATCGTTCCTACCGGGGATGTGATTCCGCTGGATATCAGTATCGAGGATGCCCTTAAGTACGTGGTTTCAGCGGGGTTTATCCTGCCAGACGGAAAAGTCAAGCAGTTGACCGAGGCCGACACGATTACACCCAGGCCCTGACCTCAGCGCAGACCCCGCGACTCCCCTGGTTTTTCACCAAACTGCTCCTGGGTTTGCTCGAGGTAGTGCAGCAAAGCCGCCAGGTCGGGGAAATGCTGGGTCTCTCCCCCATCGGTCGGTTTGACTGATGCCTTGACGGTGCCATCCGGCCCTTGCCACATTCGAACAATGAGTGTCACCGCCTTCTGGCGCATGACTCCCCCTTTCATGGTCGTAGCGTAGCGAGTCGAGCGTTATATTCGCGTTACGATGGAAAACCGAGAGCGGGAGCAGGGGGCGCCCCCCATAAGGCCAGGGAGTGGAAGGGAAAAACCACAGCAAGGGGAATACGTTGCGGCAGGGTTTCTCTATTCCGCTTCCTTGTCTGTTGTTCTTCCTCGCTACCGGCTCAATTCCACGGTCATCTGTCCCACCCTGGCAGCGCTAGCATGGGTTCATGGAAACGATTTCACGTACTGGCAAAGCCCTGGGACGCAGCGAGGTTGAAAAAGTCTATCAGAGCAAACTGACCGATCTGGAACTGGCTGCTGGGTTGGTTAAGAGCGGCTCGAGGGTCTATGTCTCGGGTAACGCCGCCACCCCCACCCCCCTCCTCGAAGCCCTGGCCCAGCGCAAAAACGAGCTGGAAAACGTCGAACTGGTTCACCTGCTCCAACTGGGCACCGATCCCTTCCTGGCCCCCGAGATGGAAGGCCACTTTCGCCGCCGTTCGCTTTTTGTGGGCCCCGCCGACCGGGAGGCGGTCAATAACGGGCGGGCCGACTATGTGCCCATCTCGCTGCACCAGGTACCCTGGCTGTTCAAGCGGGGGGTTTTGCCGCTCGATTATGCCCTGGTGCAGGTTTCTCCTCCCGACGAGTTTGGTTTTGTCAGCCTGGGTGTGGAGATTATCGCCGCCAAAGCTGCGGTGGAAAACGCCCGGCGGGTGATCGCACTGGTGAACGCACAGATGCCGCGCACCCTGGGAGACACTTTCGTACATGTGTCTAAATTCGCTGCCTTTGTGGAGGTGGACTTCCCGCTTCCTGTCTTGCCTCGAGCCAGTTTTGGGGCAGTCGAGGCGAAAATCGGCAAATATGTAGCGGATCTCATTGATGACGGCAGCACCTTGCAGATGGGCATTGGGGCTATTCCGGACGCGGTGCTGGCCAATCTGACCGGACGGCAGGATCTGGGGGTACACACCGAGATGATTTCCGATGGGGTGATGGAAGCCCTGGAGAAAGGGATCGTGACTGGACAGCGCAAAAGCCTGCTCCCTGGCAAGGTAGTGGGAACCTTCGTCTTGGGTTCCGAGCGACTGTACCGCTTTGTCCACAACAACCCCCTTTTCGAGATGCGACCCTCCGACTGGGTCAACAACCCCTTCAATGTGGCCCGCAACGACTACATGATTGCCATCAACTCGGCCCTCGAGGTAGACATCACCGGCCAGGTCTGCGCCGACTCGATTGGCACCCGGATCTACTCCGGCTTCGGTGGGCAGCTCGACTTCATCCGGGGGGCGGCGGCCAGCAACGGCGGCAAGCCCATCATTGCCCTGCCCAGTAGCGGCAAGAACGGCACCCTGAGCCGCATCGTCCCCTTACTGAAGACCGGGGCAGGGGTGGTGACGACCAGAGCCGATGTTCACTACGTCGTAACCGAATATGGGGTGGCCGAGCTATTCGGCAAGAGCCTGCGCGAACGTGCCCAGGCCCTTATCGGCATTGCCGACCCCAACTTCCGCGAAGAACTCAGCAAAGCCGCTTTCGAGCGCGGTCTACTGCCCCGGAGCTACCCTGGCTTTGTTTCCATCAACAAAATCTAATGGTGCTTCCGGGGTAGGTTTGCCACCAAGACAAGTCCGGCGTAGATAATGCCCTCGGGGACTCAATTTGGATTTCGAGCGGTCGAGGGTTGGTCGAAACCCAGTGCCTGGTACATCTGGTCAATGCTACGAGAGATATCGGTGGTGGTTTTCTCGACCTGATCAATATACTGCGGCACCAGGGGGTCGTCGTGGCTCACATCATCGCAGAAGAGCTGCCAGAATTTTCGCACACTCGCCAGCCCTTCGCTTAATTTTGGTTCTCGACTGAGCCACGACTTGAAGGCAGGGTGGGATTCGACCCTGCATAAACGAAAGCTTTCCGTCTCAATTTGCACCAGCAAATTCTGAATGCGTACTTGAATAGACATACCGTATGCTAGCCAAATTTGTGCCGTAGATGGCGTAAACTGCGGCGTTATCGGGTGTGGCAACCCTATAACACAACCACGGATTTATTCTCCGAAGACTCGTAGGCAGCTAGCACGACCGGCATGGCCTGTTAGCCTTCGGCATGGAGGTGGGCAAAACTTAGAGTGCCAGTACGCATAATTTTCTTATAGTGTAACCGGCTTGCCGGTCGCAATTGACTCTTTGGCCGCCAGGGCAATGCGCAGGGCCTCGAGGCCATCCTGAGCTGTCACCTCGAAGGGTTCGCCAGTCTGTATGCACTTATAGGTATGCTGCAGTTCCAGTGCATAGGGGTCGTCCGAAAGCCCCGAGACCGGCAGTCCTACCGAAGCTGTCTCACCGGGCCTTTGCAGTACGAAGCTCCGCACTCGAGCATGCTCATCCGAACTCCACTCAATTAGACCGTCGGTTCCAGAGATATCCATCGCGGTACGAAAAATCCCTGTCGGGTAGGCCCACCCCCCCTCGATCAGGGCCATCGGGCCATCCTTGAAGCGCAGAATAGCCTGGGCGTACTGTCCTGGGCCATCGGTAGCCTGGTTGAGGCGGGCAAACACCCGCTCCACCTCGCCCGCCAGCCAGCGGGCATAATCGAAGTCGTGAATCATCAGATCAACCACCATCCCACCTGAGCGCGACTCGTCGAGATACCAGTTATCTCCAGGCTTCTGGGGGGTATACGAGACCCGCTTGAGGCGCATTACTCCCAGCTTTCCGATCTGACCCCTGGCCACCAGCTCGCGGCTCAGGCGGTACTGGGGAAAGAAACGCACTACCATCGCTATAAATAAGCGCACCCCGGCTCTATCGCAGGCTTCAATCATCTCGAGTCCATCCTGTACG
>NZ_CALMCQ010000177.1 GCF_937863175.1 uncultured Meiothermus sp.
GGTGCCGCCCCGGCTGCTCGGCAAACAAACTCAGGCCCAGTATCCCCTGGTAGAAGGCTTTAGCCGCTTCCAGGTCTGGCGTATACAAGCAGGTCTCGAGCACCCCCGCAATCTTCATCAGCACCCCGCTACAGGCGATTGTGGGCCTCGGCCAGGGCTTTAAGCCCGGTGGCAACCCCCGCATCCAGGCCGCCCTCGGTATAGCGCCACGACCAGTTGCCCCCTAGTTTACCGGGGAAATTCATCCGCGCCCCGGTATCCAGGCCAAGCACATCTTGCAGCGGAGCTACCGCCAGGCTGGCCGGACTCTGGAAGGCCAGCTCGATAAAGGCCCCGGCCACCTCGTACTCCGAGAGACAGCGAATTGCGTAGCGGGCCAGGTAGTCGCGCATAAATGCAACTTCCTCCGCAGGGGCAGTGCGGAACCACCCCAGGCTGGTGTCGTTGTCGTGGGTTCCGCTATACACCACCACGTTGCCATGCGGGGGGTAATTGTGCGGAAGAAATGGGTTGGACTCCTCGGAAAAAGCAAACTGGAGGATCTTCATGCCCGGAAAACCAAATCCATCGCGCAGGGCTTCTACCGCGGGGGTGATAACCCCCAGGTCTTCCGCAATAATCGGCGCATCGCCCAGGGCCGTTCGCACAGCCCGAAAAAGCTTTTCGCCGGGTGCTTTGACCCACTGACCTTTGATGGCATTGGGCATGCCAAAAGGAATCTCCCAGTAGGCTTCGAAGCCTCGGAAGTGGTCAATCCGTACCAGATGGCACTGCTTGAGCGACTGCTTAATGCGCGAGACCCACCAGGCGAAGTCCTCCTGCTCCATCACATCCCAGCGGTACAGAGGGTTGCCCCAGAGCTGGCCGGTCTCGGAGAAGTAGTCCGGCGGTACACCAGCCACCACGGTAGGGTTGCCGTCGGACTCGAGATAGAAGTACTGTGGGTTGGCCCAGACATCCGAGGAGTCGAAGGCTACAAAAATAGGCATGTCTCCGATAATCCGAATCCCCCTGGACAGGGCGAAGGCTTTGGTCTTGCTCCATTCGGCATAGAACAGCCACTGAACCCACTCGTGCAGGGCTACATCGTAGGCCAGCTCTTCGCGGGCTTTGGCCAGAGCTGCCGGTTTGCGGTCGCGCAGTTCGGGGCTCCACTCGTTCCAGGGCTTGCCGCCAAAGCGGGTTTTGAGCGCCATAAACAAGGCAAAGTCTTCCAGCCAGTCCTGTTCGGCCAGGACAAAAGCCTCTAAGTCGGCCTTGTCCTGAGCCGATGCCCGGGCCTGAAAGCCTGTGAAGGCCCGCCTCAGTAGAGGCCAGCGTGTCTCGTAGAGCCAGCCGTAGTCCACGCTGTCGGCAGGGTAGGGGGGGGGTTCCTCGGTCGTCTCGAGCCAGCCCCGCTCAATCAGCATCTCCGGGTCTACCAGATAGGGGTTACCCGCAAAGGCCGAGAACGACTGGTAGGGCGAGTCGCCGTAGCTGGTGGGGCCAAGCGGCAAGACCTGCCACCATCGGGCCCCGGTAGAGGCCAGCCAGTCCAGAAACCGCTCCGTTTCCAGGCCCAGGGCCCCAATCCCCCACCGACCGGGAAAGCTGGTGGGATGGAGCAGAATTCCAAACGAACGCTCAATTTTCATAGCAGGAGTAGTCTATCCTACAAATCAACCTTGTGGAAGCGCTTCTATTCAAGACTCAGGGTGGGCCTCGAGGCATACCGCCTCTGTTCCCAGCGAACAAATGGCAATAATCGCAATAACCCGCGGTTTCAGTACATTTTCCGGCTTCACCGCACGTTAGCTTTTACCCCGTACCATCCAGAGGGCCGCTGCCAGGAGGGCTACTCCACCCGCAAAAAGCAGGTAGTCCAGCGCGGCTGTGGGTTTGAAATCCTGTGCTCTCTCAAAGAATTTGACGATCATAATCATCAAGATGACCTGGCCCAATTTGTTCTTGAGGTCATCCAGGCTTTCTACAACCAGTACGCTGGTGAGCTGGTTGTTGGGGGGTTCAATTTTCCTTATAAACAACTCGTACAAGCCCAGGGCAAAGATGATCAGCACGGCTGCAAGCAGGGCCAGATCCACCGCGTTGATAATCTTGGGCAGGATGATGGAGGGGTTGGCTCCCCGCAGCGCGGCAATGACCTCGAGTCCCGTCAAAGCAGCAAAATAGACCCCTCCGACTAATAACCCCAAAACCGGGATCAACATCGCCCAACGGGCTTGCCAGAGTAAACTCTCAAACCACCGGCCCATGTTTTGCATGCGTTAAAGATACCCTCATCGGATACTCCAAAAATTGACCGTGCTCGAAGAAGCAACCTCCGAGAAGCTCGGCAGGTTATCGCAGGGTTCACCACTACCCGAAAACGGTGCTAAAGACCTTCGTTCGGTTCCCGCCCCCCGCTTAGTCTGCGGCAGCCCCCACCACGCCCAGCGCTTCGTCTACCAGGGCCAGGGCCTCTTCTATCACATCCAGGCCCCATCTAAGTTCTTCGCGGCTGATGACCAGCGGTGGGCAGACCCAGAGCATGTTGAAGCGGCTGAAGGCGTAAATCTGCTTGGATCTCAGAAAGCCCGCTAGTTTCTGCATCTCGGGGGAAGTACCGTTGAAAGGGGCCAGGGGTTCTTTGGAGGCTTTGTCCTTCACAAGCTCCAGTACACTAAACAGCCCGATGTAGCGCACGTCGCCCACACAGGCATACCTCTTGCGCATGGCCTCGAGGCGCTCGCCCAGATACCTACCCTGGTTTTCGGTGTTCTCAAACAGGTGTTCCTCTTCGTAGACCGATAGGTTGGCCAGGGCTGCCGCGCACGAGACCGGGTGGCCTGAGTAGGTGAGGCCACCCCAGAGCATCTGGTTTTCGAAGAAGTCGGCAATCGGCTGCGAGACTATTACCGCCCCCAGAGGCATGTAACCGCTGGTCAGCCCCTTGGCGCTGGTCACGATGTCGGGCTGGATGCCATAGTGCTGGGTCGAGAGCCACCTGCCAGTGCGCCCAAAGCCGCTCATCACCTCATCGGTAATGAGCAGGATGCCGTATTTGTCGCACAGGGCCCGCAGTTTGGGGTAGTAGTCATCGGGAGGAACCAGCAGCCCATTGGAGCCGGTGATGCCCTCGACCATGATGGCCGCGATGGTGTGGGGGCCTTCCATCTGGATGATCTCCTCGATGTGGCTCACACACTCGCGCTGGCAGGAGTCGGGGGTTTTGCCAAAGGGGCAGCGGTAGCAGTAGGGGTCGAAGGCCCGCACGATGCCGGGAATACCCGGCTCTACCGGCCAGCGACGCGGGTCGCCGGAGGCGGTCATGGCACCCATGGTAGCCCCGTGGTAACTGCGGTAGCGGGTAATAATTTTGTCACGACTTGTATAGAGTCGGGCCATCTTCATCGCATTTTCGTTGGCTTCGGCTCCGCCGAGGCAGAAAAATGACTTGGCCAGGCCGGTTACTTCGGATAGCTTTTTGCCCAACAGGCCCCTCGGCTCGGTGGCAAAACTGGGGCCTGCAAAGCAAAGCTCGTCCACTTGCTGTTTGATGGCCTGCAGAACCCTGGGATGCTGGTGTCCCACATTGATGTTGATGAGCTGGCTGCTAAAGTCCAGCCATCGGTTGCCATCGCCATCCCAGAACCACACGCCCTGCGAACGGGCCATGTAGATGGGGTTAGAGGTGCTCTGTACCGACCACGAAAACAGGGTGTAGTCGCGGTTCTCCTGAATAACTTCCTTGGATGAGCGGTTCATGGTTGGCCTCCGTTTTGGAGCGTAATGTCCCAATGGTAGACCCAAAACCCAGGTGGATGCAATGGACAGAGTGTAATAGGCAGCAACCAACCCTGGGGGCAGGCTCCTGGCCTGAAATCGGAAAATTACACCCCGGTCACCTCGAGCGAAGCGAGGGGTCTGGTGCTGTGCTGCGCTGAAAACCGTTGACCTGGACGC
>NZ_CALMCQ010000178.1 GCF_937863175.1 uncultured Meiothermus sp.
ATCCAGGTGCACCGCAAAGGAGTCTTCCGAAACCGAATAAATTTGGGGGTCGAACCTGGTTTTCTGCACTAACTCCTTGGGGCGCACCGGAAAGAACAAGCGTCTGGGGGCTGGCTGGATCAGGTGTCCCGCCCGCCAGAAAGCTCCCATAGTAGCGCGGTGCAGGTGGATATGGTCAGCATGTCCATAATAGCCCTGCGGGTCGAAGCCAATCAGGATATCGGGCTTTATTCGGGTTATGTGCTCGAGCAGAACCAGCTCCACGCCCCGCAGGTCTTCGTGCATGAAGCCGCTGGGGTTGGCCCGAGCCACCTCCAGGGGATAGCTGGAGTCCTGGTAGTCCAGAAGAATGGGTGGCTGGATACCCAGAATGCTGCAGGCAGCCTCGAGTTCCCCCTCTCGCAACTTTCCCCTGGCCGGGCCTTTGGGGTAGCGCGCGGGGTCTATCTCGGGATGGCGAATCTCCCCTTGTTCCCCTCGAGTCGCACAGATCAAATAAACTTGATGCCCTTCGGCAGCATATTTTGCCAGGGTTCCCGCGCAAAAAAAAGACTCGTCGTCGGGATGGGCAAAGACGGCAAGCAAACGCATCGCTACCCAGTTTACCCTCCACAAATCGCAAGGGCCCCCCGGTTATACCTTGATCTTGCGCAGCTCGAGCATACCCCCTACCGGATGCTTGCGGCGGAGCAGATAAACCACGGTCGCCGCGTCCCAGGCCTGGGGCCTACAGGAAGCCGGATACGGCAGAGGCCGCTCTCCTTCGTGGTCATAGCCCCCACCGCCATTGCCAAACCAGGCCCCCATCTGCACTGCTCATATGCACAGCCACTTATAGCCCTGCACTGCTAAGATAAGCGTCAACATGAAAGGACTCATTCTCGCAGCCGGACGCGGCACCAGGCTACGTCCCCTCACCCACACCCGGCCCAAACCGGTTATTCGGTTGGGCGGAAAACCCATCATTTACTATGCAGTCGAAAACCTATTCGAAGCCGGCATTACCGAGGTGGGGGTAGTGGTCTCTCCCGATACCCAGGAAGATATTCGGCAAGCCCTCAAAGATTTTCCCGGCGTCCAGCTCACCTACATCGTGCAGGAGCAGGCCCTGGGCATTGCCCATGCGGTAGGTACGGCCAGAGACTGGCTGGGCCAGAATCCTTTTGTGCTCTATCTGGGCGATAACCTTTTCCAAAAAGGCATCAAGCCCTTCGTCGAAGCCTTCAAACCCGGGGTGGGCGCGGTGATTGCCCTGGTGCGGGTGCCCGATCCCCGGCAGTTTGGGGTGGCGGTGCTGGATCAGGGGCGCATTGTCAAGCTACTCGAGAAGCCCAAAGACCCCCCTTCGGATCTGGCGGTGGCTGGGGTTTACGTATTCAGCCCATCCATTATGGAGATCATCGCTAATCTCAAGCCCAGCGCCAGGGGCGAGTACGAAATCACCGATGCTATTCAGAGTCTGATGGATCAGGGTCATACCGTTCTGGGACAAGAAATTGCGGGTTGGTGGAAAGATACTGGACGTCCCGCGGATCTGCTGGACGCCAACCGGTTGCTCCTGGTGGAACAAAAGAGCCCCACCCCAGTGGTGGAGGGGCATGTGCACGACAGCCGGATCACCGGGAGGGTGGTGATCGAGAAAGGGGCTGTGGTCAAAAACAGCACTGTGCTGGGCCCGGTACACATCGCCCAGAACGCCATGATTGAGGGGGCTTATATTGGCCCCTTCACCTCGGTAGGGCCCAATGCCAGCGTGCGAATGGCCGAGGTGGAGTTCTCCATTCTGGAAGACGGAGCGGTAGTAGAGGATGTGCCCCTGCGGCTCCACGAGTGCATTTTGGGGGTTGGAGCCAGGGTTACCAAACGCAACAGTCTGCCCAAAGCCCACAAGCTGGTGCTGGGCGATTTGAGCAGCCTCGAGCTGGGATAAAAACCCTGCTGTCCTGGTAGCGCATCCAGCCGGGTCGGGAGGGAACCCTCGAGGTTTTGGCTGCCCTGAATCTTTGCATAATCCTTTTACATAGCCAGGGTATACTCCGAACCGGAGGTAAATTATGTGGCCTTTTGGAAAGTCATTGGCTGTTCGAGTTCAGGATGCAATCAATCAGTGGCCCCCACTCCAGGGGCTGGGCCTCGACATCCAGGAACAAGGCGGGAATGTTCGCATTACCGGCGCGGTTCCCCGCCAGCCCCACCTGTCTCTTTTGCAGGCCACGGTAGAGGGCACCAAGGGCGTTAAGTCGCTGGATCTAAGCGGCGTGATCGTGGCCCAGCAGGAGGTTTCCGAAGCCGCCATCGCCGCCGAGGTAGAAACCATCCGCCAGGCCACCGAGGCCAGCAAGCTGGCTAAAAAGGTGCTGGCTACCCTGGAAGCCAATGGAGAGCTAAAAGACGACCCCATTGCCGTGCTGCAAAAGGGTACCGGCGTAGTGCTGCAAGGCGCAGTAGACAGCCAGCACGAGTTCAACCTGGCGGTTCAACTCGCCAAACAAGCCGGGGCCGCCGAAGTGGATGCCAGCGGGCTGAAGGTGGTGGAGGGGGCCAGGGCCAGATTCGCCACCGAGCAGGGCGGGGTCAACATCCCCGACGAATGGTACACGGTGCAGGCGGGCGATACCCTTTCGGGCATTGCGCTCAAGTTTTACGGCGATGCCTCCAGAGATAGCTACATGAAAATTGCCAGGGCCAATAACATCGCCAACCCCGATCTGATCCGGGTTGGGCAGAAGCTGCAAATTCCTCGCTAGGGCAAAACCTCTCACGCCCCCCTGAGGGGGCTTTTTTTGCTGGATGCATTACGTACACTGGTTTTTTCCAAGCGGTGCTCGATCGCTTGTGACGCCCCCATCCCAGGGAACCCATGTAGCGGCGCTGGGCAGAACTGGGGCAGGTGCGGCGTTGCGTGGAGCCAAAGCGGTGTTGTAGCAGCGACAAGCCAGCCGTGGGCCAGGAGAGTGGGGTAGGGAGCCGGGATGGCCAGCAAAGAGGGGGAGGTGGTTTTCTAGCAGCGCCTGGCATGAACCCTTCGGCATCTGGCTGATAGCCCTGGAGAGATCTATGCCCCCCCTCGAGCAGCCGAGGGATTGGGGTAGACTTGGAAATGGAGATAATTATGGGACTGAGCAAAGGTAAGTTTGAACGGATTCAGGCTTGTGCCGACGACAACGGTGTGATTGCGGCTGCTGCGATGGATCAGCGGGGCTCACTGCGCAAGGCCATTGCCAAGGCCCGGGGCGGGGACGTGAGCGATGCTGAACTAACCGAGTTCAAAACCGCCGTGGTCAAAATCCTCACCCCCCATGCCTCGGCGATTCTGATTG
>NZ_CALMCQ010000179.1 GCF_937863175.1 uncultured Meiothermus sp.
GACTCCATAACGGGTTACATTATATCTAAATAATCATATATAAAAATGTTTATAACTCTAAACTGCCGCAGTATTAAGGCCAATTTGTTTTTTCACTGCGGGCCGGGTTCGTAAAGCGGTGATTTGAGAAGTTTTCACAAAACGGTATGCTAAAGCCTATGCGTCGTACGCTCTATTGCGGCAACTTGCGTGAACAACATGCTGGACAGTCGGTGGTGCTGGAAGGCTGGGTCAACCGGAGGCGTGATCTGGGGGGCCTGATTTTTATAGACTTGCGGGATCGCGAAGGAATTGTGCAGGTTGTGGTTAGTCCCGATAGAGCCTGTTTTGCCGAGGCCAACAAGGTGCGCTCGGAGTGGGTAGTGCGTATCGAAGGGGAGGTGCGCTCACGGCCTGCCGAGCAGACTAACTCCAAAATCAAGACCGGGAGGGTCGAGGTGGTGGCGAACCGGCTGGAAGTGCTCTCCGAGGCCCGAACCCCCCCTTTTCCCATTGATGCGGCCTGGCGCGGTGAGGAAGACCAGACCGTAAATGAGGAAGTGCGCCTCAAGAACCGCGTGATGGACTTGCGTCGTAGACGACTCCACGACAACCTGCGTCTGCGGCATAAGGTAATTGCGGCGATCTATCGCTTTCTTGACCAGGAAGGATTCATCAGTGTCGAGACCCCCTACCTGACCCGCTCTACCCCCGAAGGTGCGCGGGACTTTCTGGTGCCTTCAAGGCTCGAGCCCGGCCACTTTTATGCGCTGCCCCAGTCGCCCCAGCTTTTCAAGCAGATGCTGATGGTCGCAGGCTATGACCGGTATTTCCAGATTGCCCGCTGTTTCCGTGACGAAGACCTGCGTGCCGACCGCCAGCCCGACTTTACCCAGCTCGACCTCGAGATGTCCTTTGTGACCCAGGACGATCTGATTGACCTCAACGAGCGGCTGGCTGCCTATGTGGTGCGCGAAACCACCGGGGTTGAGCTGCCCCTCCCCTTCCCCCGCCTGACCTATGCCGAGGTCATGAACCGCTACGGCTCGGACAAACCCGACCTGCGCTTCGGACTGGAATTCAGTGACGTGACCCAGGCTTTCCAGGGCGGCGAGTTCCGCGCCTTTGCCAGCGCTGAAACAGTTAAGGTTTTGGCGGTGCCGAGGCTGCTGCCACGCAAGGAGATTGAGGAACTCGAGGCCATTGCCAAATCCAAAGGGGCGGCTGGACTGGCCTGGGCCAGGATAGAAAATGGCGCGCTCACCGGCGGCATTTCCAAATTCATCCCATCCAGCCTGCGCGAGCAAGTAACCCTCACCGAGGGCCAGACCCTCTTGTTGGTGGCGGGTTCTTGGCGCAAGACCGTAGAGAGCCTGGGAGCGGTGCGGCTCGAGCTAGGCAGAAGGCTGGGCCTGATCGAGCCAGGCTTCAAATTTTTGTGGGTGGTAGACTTTCCTTTGCTGGAATGGGACGAAGACAACGGGCGCTGGACCTACATGCACCACCCCTTTACCAGTCCCAATCTCGACGACTTGCACCTGCTGGAAACCGACCCCGGCCAGGTGCGGGCCTATGCTTACGATTTTGTCTTTAACGGCAGCGAGGCTGGGGGAGGCTCGATCCGTATCCACCGCCGCGACCTGCAAGAGCGGATGTTTGCACAGCTCGGCATTGGGCCGGCTGAAGCGCAGGAAAAGTTTGGTTTTCTGCTCGAGGCCCTTTCCTACGGGGCACCCCCCCACGGCGGGATTGCCTGGGGACTGGATCGCTTCGTCGCCAACCTGGCAGGCGAGGAGTCCATCCGGGAGGTGATCGCCTTTCCCAAAAACAAGGAGGGCAAAGAAACCCTTACCGGTGCGCCCGCCCTCGTGGATGAGGGCCAGCTTGCCACGGTTGGGCTTGTCGTACGGGGTGATTCGTGAGGGGGTCGAAGGACAGGGGTCGGGATGCAGGTTACGCTGTGCAGCTGGGTGAATCGGCGGTCAACCGACGCTTCCCCTCTCCCCTGCCCTGTTTCTGGGCCTCTTTGCTCCCAAAGGCGGTATCCCATGGCTAGCACGTCTCACCGAATCCCTTACCTGCTGGTGGATGCCTTTACCGAAACGCCCGGTGGAGGCAACCGGGTGGCGCTGGTTCTGGACGCGCGGGGGATGAGCACCGAGGAGATGCAGCGGGTGACTGCCCGGCTTGGACAACCCCAGGCGGCTTTTGTGACCGACTGGGACGGCTCGGGGTTTGGGGTGCGTTTTTTTGCCGCCAATGGGGAGGTGGAGTTTAGCGGCCATGCCGCCGTAGCCCTGGCACTCACGCTGGCAACGGAAGGAAAGCTGTCTGCTGGCATCAAAAAACTCTATTTGCGCACCATCGGGGAAGCCCTGATGGTCGAACTCGAGGGTGGACGGGCCCTGGTGCAAAGCCCGGTACCCCGCTTCCGCGATCCCCCTTCCTGGAAGGTGCTGCAGGAGTTTATCGAGGTGATGGGCGCTGATGAACGTTATTTGCACCGGGGCCTGCCCTATGGCATCACATTTACCGGCTTGTGGACTTTGTTCATGCCGGTGGTAGCCCCTGGGCTGGTAGATGGTCTCGAGCCGGATATGGAAAAACTGACCGAATTGTCGGAGAAACTCGAGGTCGCCACCGTTCACGTCTATGCTCCGTATGGTCCTCGCCACTTCTATGCCCGTACCTTCGCGCCCGCACTGGGCATCCCCGAAGACCCCGTGACCGGCTCACCCAACGCAGCCCTGGGCGCACTGCTGGCCCGCGCAGGGGTGGTGCCGCGCTGGGAGGGTCTGGTTCGCCTGACCGTTACCCAGGGCCACCGCATGGGCGGCCCCGGACAGGTAGAGGTGAGGGTCGAGTATGGCCCTGCTGGCAACATCCTGGGGGTGTTCATTGGCGGCACCGCAGTCGTGGCCGCCAACGGCGTGGTGGAGTTTGGAGGCAGCCTCAACTAGGCAGCATCGCTTTATTTCCTTACACACCCGTATGCGCGGCTACATGCCGAACATCTTGCAACCGACCGGAAACCAACGCCATGAATAAACCCATCCAGCTTGTGCTCATAGACGTGGACGGAACCCTGTTTGGTCCCTCCGGGGTTCCCCCGTGTGCCTGGGATGCTGCAGCGCGGGCCAGGGCGGCAGGGCTGCATCTGAGCATCTGTACCGGGCGGCCCGGACGTGGCTTCGCCCTCGAGTACGCCGAGCGGCTCGACCCCGAAGGCTTTCATATCTTCGAGTCGGGGGCAGTGGTGGTTTCGGGCCACAAAGAAGCAGTCCGGGTCTCGGCACTGCCACCGCAGGTCTATCAGAAACTGCTGGCTCTGAGCCGAGCATATACGGTTCCATTTGAGGTCTATACCGCCGAGGGTGGTTTTTACCGCGAAACTGCCCACCCCGACCTGATCGCGCACGAAAACATGCTGGGGTTTGGGGCTGAGCTGCAAAACCTCGACAGGATTCCTGGGCAAATTATTCGAGTACAGTATGTGTCCCGCCCCTCCCCGGGATGGCGGGCGGTACGCGAGGCCCTGCGGGTCATGCCCGAGGTAGAGCTGCACGAAGCGACCAGCCCCGGAATTCTGGGCGTCGGGTTTAATTCGGTGACGGCGGCGGGGGTGTCCAAGCGGGCGGCGGCGGAATGGGTGGCGGCCCAACTGGGTCTGGACTTGCGCCAGTGTGCAATGGTCGGGGATGGTGAAAACGACCTCGAGCTGATCCGGGCCGCCGGGCTGGGCATTGCCATGGGCAACGCGCCGGATCTGGTTCAGCAGGCCGCCGATCGGGTGGTGAATTCGGTGGGTGAGTGTGGCCTCGAGCAGGCCCTGGACATGCTAAGGGAGCGGTACCTTGAGCGCTAGTATGTGCTTATTTTCACGATAAGTAAAGTTCGTGAATAAGTTATTTACTTGTTGCGAAGATGGGTAGGGAGATACGGAATGATTAAACTGGTAGCCCTTGATCTGGATGGAACCTTCTATGCTGGAAGAACCCTCGGCATACCCGCGTCGGCCTGGGCGGCCATTGAGCGTGGGCGTGCGTCCGGCTTGAAGTTTGCGGTCTGTACCGGTCGCCCTCAGGGGGGGCACGGTCTTCAGTATGCACAGGGCTTACAGCCGGATGGTCCCCATGTATTCAACGATGGAGCTTCAATTTGCGACGCCTGGGGTAGGTCGCTGCATGCGGAGCCGGTGCCCCGGCTACAGGAAATCGTTGCCATTGCGCGCAAAAATGGCCTGCCCTTCGACCTGATGGGCGCAGACAACGGGCGCTACTACGAAAGCGAATTGATGCCCCCCGAACTCCTGACCCATATCGAGATGACCGGGGTGGTGGCCCGCTCGGCAGCGTTCGAGAACATCCGCGAGACCCTGGTGCGGCTATGGTTTGTGGTGCCCGATCTGAGCCTGTGGGAAACGGTCAAGCCCGACCTGGAAGCACTGCCCGAGATTGATCTGGCCGAGTATCTGAGCCCGCGCGAGGTGATTACGGGCGTGATCAAAAAGGGCATCTCCAAATCATCTGGGCTGAGCTGGTTGGCCGGACACTATGGGGTCTCCCTCGAGGAGATTGCCATGATTGGCGACAGCCACAACGACCTCGAGGCCATCCGCGATGCCGGTCTGGGGATTGCCATGGGCAATGCGGTAGATGAAATACTCGCAGTGGCCGATCACATTACCGGCCACGTGCGCGAGAACGGCTTTGCCCAGGCCATCGAGCATGTACTGGCGCTCAATCGGCGAGGCTAGGGCGGGTTAACAAAGCGTTAGATAGGTTCAGAAGTTGAAATTTTCGATCTGCCAGCGCTCTCCTCTTCGATGTTCTTCCTTGATATCCATCTTGGAAGCAATGGCAATCATCAGAATAAACCGCTGACCTGGAACGATCTCCATATCGGTTGCATCTCCCGTCTTGAGTTTGCGCGAGAATTCAACCGTCCAGGTCTGACCCGCATGGGTTCCAGCCGACTGCAGAATGGAGTTCCTGCCGCCCTCGGCAGTATCGAGTTCAGGGTCATCGGTGCGTCTAACTTGAATCATGTCCAGAGCAGTAAATCTACCGCCATCCATGGTAAAGATATAGGTATCGGCTCCTCTCTTCCGATCTTCTCTTTCAGCCAGCATGGCAATTCCCATCCAGCCGGGGCTTTCTATTTGTAGAGCAATAAATATGGTGTCCCCAACAATGCTCCAGGAGATGGTCAGGCCGGAGCGTTCGTGCTTGCGAGTCTGGGCATACTCCCCCGCACTTATTCTTCCATCAATGGTGGGTGCTCTTTGGGCCAGAGCAAAGGTTGAGCCGATTAGTGCCATCGCCATTAAAACGCGCATGAGATTCATACCTGTACTCCTGTTTCCTATCTATCTGTGATGGTCCAGCCAACGATCAGGGCCACCGCGCCTATGTGCGCATGGGGCAGCGCCGCCAGCACTGGCCTCGAGCCGGTAAACGCCTCCAAAAATCCGCTTAGGGTCCAGATGCTCACCTCGGCATCCTGGGCGTTCCAGACCAGATGGAAGTATGCACCGATCATACCGGTTATGAGGGAAACCACCATCCAGACCATGAAGGGGTAGCGGATCAACCGCCCTCGATGGAAAAACATCAGCAGGGTCAGGGGAAAGCCAACCAGGGAGACATAGAAGGGAATTCGAGACTGCCAGGACTCGAGGTAGTGCCGGAGCACCCAGTGTTCCACCGCATAGAAAGCAAACCCAAACGCTGCCAGCAGTAAAAAGGCTGTACGCAAAAACTCCAGCAGGCGCTCCTGCTCGCTTTTGGCTTTGATTAAGGCTTCAATCACCCTGCACCTCCTTGCCGGTGCGATATACCGCCAGCAACCCGGTCACCCCCATATGGGTGAAGACCAGGGCAACCAGAACAGGTCTCGATCCCGCCAGCGCCTCCATGGCAGCGCTAAACTCCCAGTTTATCTCGCCCTCGAAGTTCCACACCCAGTGATAGTAGGCTCCGATAATCCCCGTCAGCACCGAAATCCACATAGAAACGATGAAAAACCAGCGTATCCAGGGGGTCTTACGATCAAAAAGTATCAATACAGTGCTAATTAGGGCGGGAATGGAGATCAAGAAAGGGATTCTCGATTCCGGGCTGTCCAGCCAGTGCTGCAGGATAATTAGTTCCACAGGGTAGAGCACCCAGCCCACCAG
>NZ_CALMCQ010000180.1 GCF_937863175.1 uncultured Meiothermus sp.
CTCTTCCGATCTCTATCTGGATCTGCCCGGCTGCCGGTAATCCAGATAGCCCCCAGATCGCCCACGTTGCCCGGTGCGCCGATCCCTTTACCCAGCAGGTAGGAGTGAACCACGTTGTCGCGGAACGCGAAGCGGTTGGGATCCACCGCCCCCACGTTGTCGAACCAGAAGGCGGTAAACTCGCCCCCCGCCGCTACGTTGCCCACAAATCGGTTGCTGGGACCCTTAATCCAGAAGGTAGCGGCCTGATCGTCGTTTTGCCCCACCTGGATGGGGTTGCTGGGCAGGTAGGGAAAGGCTCGAGTCAGTACCGCCAGATTGCGCTCGAAGAGGTTGTCCTGTTCGCTGCCGTCCTCGGTCATGATGCTGTGCCCCATGGTGTTGTACAGGACGTTGTTCCTGACGATTACATGGTCGGTTCCATGCACCACAATCCCGCGCTGGAAATTGCTGTGGAAGCTGCTGTTTTCCAGATAGTCGCCTGGCGAGCCGCCGTTCAAATGCCAGTGAAAGGGGTAGCGGGCCAACTTATTGAACTGGCCCAGGCGGCGAAACTCCACCCCGCGAATCCTGGCACTGCTGCGCAAAGCCGGATTGGTCTCGCGAATATTGGGATCCGAGCCCATTACCATCACGTGGCCTCCGAAACCACCCGCCTGGTTGCTGTCGCCCTGGACCACGATATTGCGTGAAAGTAACCCAACCGCAGCCCGTGCGTCCAGCACACGGCCCTCGAAATTCTGCAACTCGCCAAAGCGTCCATACTCGAGGGCACGATCCAGCGTGAGGGTAGTGCCGTGGACGGCCCGGATGGTACGGGTCTCGGCCTGGTGGGGGTCGAGCGAGGTAGGGGCAATCACGATTAGCTCCCCGACCCGCCAGTCCACCGGATCGCTCAGGACAATCTGGGTGCTTCCTGCCGGTGCAGTGGCGGCCAGTTTCGTCCAGGAAACCCGGTTCTCGCCGATAACCTCCAGCCTCCCACCCGACATTGCACCCAGAAACTTGGTTCCCATTCCCATGCCCATCTCATCCCTAGTAGGGTCGGAGCCCGTGAGGGTTATAACCGCACGGTGGGTGAAAGGGTGTGCTTCCGAGCCAATGCTCAACTTGCCCGGGTTCATCACGAGCAAAAAACCCGTCACCAGGTGGAGATCTCTACGTGCAAATTCCAGATTTCCGCGTACCGTTACCCCCGCCAGGGGAGGGGGGTTCTGATCGAGGATGACCGTACTGCCCCGAGGTATCAAGACTGGATCGCCTTCTTCAGGCTTTTCCAGTCCAAGGCTGGCCCAGAACCGCGCATCCGACCAGTAGCCCGTATTGGCGGGCAAAGGCGCACTGAACTGGCAAGCGCTCAGGCCCAACAGGAGGAGTAAAATTGCGAAGCGTGGACTCATAGGACTTGGCAGGCCGTGCAGCTATGCCCTCGCTACTCATACTGCCACTAGTCCACACGGTAGCGGGGTATTTTCCAAACCTCAATGGCTCAACTTTAGGTTACGCTGCATGACACGCAAATGCAGGGCATTTGTCCTGCCGCGCCACTCGAGCTAAAGGCGCTCCAGAACCTCTTCGCTCTGCTGAAAATAGCCATCTTTGGGAATTAGCACATAGCCCCCCGCGCCCTTCGCCGGGTAGTAGGGCACCTCGAGGCGTAACTCCCGCGTTGCGCCCTCGAGGCGGCGGATCTGTGCGGGGTTGAAGGCAGGCCGGGGCCGGAACTGCACGGCCTGCGAAATGCGTTCGATTAAGAGTGCCAGGTAGGCAGAGATTCCCCAGGTTCGGGCCGATTTCACAAAGGGTAGTGTAGCTGGAAGCGAAGGGAAGAGGATGAGTATAGATAAACCACACTCACTTTTAGAATTGTACAGGGTCATTGTACAATAGTTTTGTGGCTATTGAAACGAGTTACAGCCAGGCTAGAGAGCAGCTGGCCACACTGCTAGATCGTGTGACCAACGATCTGGAGGTGGTCATCATCAACCGTCGCAGCGGGAAGCGCGTGGCCATGATTGACGCCGACGAATACGAAAGTCTCATGGAGACCGTACATTTACTGCGCTCCCCCAAGAACGCCGAGCGGCTGCTGAAGGCGCTTGAGCAGGCCCAGCGCAGCGAGGGCCTCAAGGGCAGCACCGCCGATCTGCGACACGAGGTACTGGGTGGCAAAGGCAAATAGGCCGCGTGAGGCGCTGTTCACGCCGGCCTTTCTCGAGGATCTGCGCTTCTGGGTGGACACCGACCGCAAGGTTGCGGTCAAAATTTTCGACCTGATCGAATCGGTCTTGCGCGAACCCTTTGCTGGGATCGGCAAGCCCGAACCGCTCAAATACCTCGGCCCTGGCATGTGGTCGCGCCGAATCACCCAGGAACACCGCTTGGTCTACCGCGTCTTGGACGCGTGGATTGATTTTTTACAGGCGCGGTATCACTACTAAAGGCGATTCCCCCAAATCTCTTCAGTACCATACT
Organism: uncultured Meiothermus sp.; assembly: GCF_937863175.1. Taxonomy (GTDB): domain Bacteria; phylum Deinococcota; class Deinococci; order Deinococcales; family Thermaceae; genus Meiothermus. Next base: position 2,476 of record NZ_CALMCQ010000180.1, read on the forward strand.
CTGCACGAAGGTCATTAAGGGCGGTTATTGCATTGGTATCGAAGTACCAGTAGGCCATCTAATTCCGGCTGACCTTCCTGTTTAAGAAATCCATCAGTACATACCGCCCGATGTTCCCCGGCGTGGTCATGTAAGCCTTGCCTTTGGTAATCTGGGTCAGCTTCTTGACGAAGGCCAGCAGCTCGGGCTCCCGAGCCAGCATGAAGGTATGGATGGGGATGCCTTCCTTGCGGGCCAGGGTGGCTTCTTTCAGGGTCTCGGCCAGAATCACCGGGTCGAGGCCCCAGGCGTTCTTGTAAATCTGGCCCGAGGGCAGCGTGAGCGCAGAGGGCTTGCCGTCGGTAATCATGATGATCTGCTTCATCTCGCCGCTCATCTTCTTGAGCATCTTGCGGGCCAGCTTGAGTCCCTCGGCGGTGTTGGTGTGGTATGGCCCGACCTGCACGGTGGGGAGTCTGCCCAGCGGCACTTCCTCGGCGCTGTCGTGGAAGACGCCAAAGCGCACCTGGTCGCCCGGATACTGGGTGCGGATCAGGTGGGCCAGGCCCAGGGCGACACGCTTGGCAGGGGTGAAGCGGTCTTCGCCGTAGAGAATCATCGAGTGCGAGCAGTCCAGCAAAACCACCGTGTTCATGGCCGCGGTGTACTCGGCCAGCTCGATGGTCAGGTCGTGCTCCTCGAGGTTTTCCAGTCCTTTCATCACCACCTTCTTGAGCGTCTCGCCGATGTTGAGGTTGGGCTGGTCGCCAAACTCGTAGGGCTTGGTCTCGCCGCTGCTCTCCACCCCCGAGGCATAATGGCGTGTGACATGGGCGCCAGGAGCATTTTTGCCCAGCGAGCCCAGCAGGGTGCGCAGGCTCTTGAGGCCCAAAAAATCCACCGATTTGTTGGTGAGTTCCAGTCGGGTGTCCTGGGCCTCGCCCTGCATGCCCTGGCCCCGGGGTTCGGTGGGGTCGCTGCCGGGCATCCGGATAAAACCCTCGTCCTGCAATCGCTGCATCAAGCGCTGTAATTCCTGACCCAGCCGGGTTTCCTGGAAGTTCTGGGCCTTGCGGGACTCTTGCAGCCACTCCTCGGGGATGCGGTCTTGCTCGAGCAGGGCTTGCAGCAGCGCATCCATCAGGTCTTCGGTGGTGGGTGCGCGGTGGGGGTCGGGCTGGTAGCGGTTGTAGGGGTCTGAAAAGCCCGAGTCCATCAGAAAGTCCTGGATCATGTCCATCAGGTCGGTCCCGGACAGGTCGTCGAAGCCGGGCTCGTACTTGGAGTATCGGATGCGCATATATCCTCGCTGATAGCCGATAGCTAAATTTTTGCGTCCGACTATTAGCTATGGCCTGTTCGCCGTGAGCACTAGTTCCCGCTTCCCCACCTTTCGCGCTCACGCTCGACGGGGGCGCTGTAGGATTCTTCGCCCCTGGCGATCTTGCGGCGGCCTGCCAGCCCTTCGAGGATAAATTCCCCGGCGGCCACCTGGGCTTCGGGGGTGGTTTGGGGCTCGAGTTTTTTGGCGGAGGCCATGAGTCCCGGCACCTTTTCCATTTCCTTCAGCACCGCCTTAGCGCTGCCCTCGGGCAGGGTGAGGAGGTTGCCGTCGGCAAAGTATTGCACGATTTCGTCTACCTGCAAGCTGCGGGCGCGTTCGCCATACGAGAGGCCAAAGGCTTTGAGGAGCAGGTCTCTGGCCACCCGCTCGGCCCCCTGGAGCTCGCCCTCGTATTCCATCTCGATCTTGCCGGTGATGGCAGGCAGGGCGGCATACAGGTCGAGTGGACGGGCTACCGGGTGCTCGCCCAGCAGCAACGCACGGTGTTCGGCACTGGAGGCCACCAGTTCCAGCAGGCTGATCGAGAGGCGTTGCGAGACCCCCGAGCTTTTGTCCACCCGCTTATCCTCACGGGCCACAAAAGCCACCGCCTCCGAGGCCTCGGCCACGTAAGCCGGAATGTACATGCCTTCCTCTCGAGCAATCCAGGCTTCCTGGCGGGTGATGGAGAGGCCCTCCTCGAGGGTTTTGGGGTAGTGGGTGCGAATTTCCGAGCCGATGCGGTCTTTGAGGGGGGTGACAATTTTGCCACGGGCGGTGTAGTCCTGGGGGTTGGCCGTAAAGGCAATCCACACGTCCAGTTCCAGGCGTACTGGATAGCCGCGAATCTGCACGTCGCCCTCTTGCAGGATGTTGAAGAGGGCCACCTGCACCTTGGGGGCCAGGTCGGCCACCTCGTTGATGCCAAAGATGCCCCGGTTGGCACGGGGCAGCAGGCCATAGTGCACAGCCTCGAGGTCGCCCAGCCCGGTGCCGCGTTTGGCAGCCTTAATGGGGTCAATATCGCCCAGAATATCGGCCACAGTGGTGTCGGGGGTGGCCAGCTTCTCCACGTAGCGTTCCGAGCGGGGAATCCAGACGATGGGTGCATCGTCGCCGGCTTCTTCTAGTATGCGCCGGGCTTCCGCCGAGAGCGGGAACAGTGGGTTATCGCGGATCTCGGTGGGCAGGGCTGGAATTTCGTCGTCCAGGAGTTCAGTGAGCTGGCGCAAAATGCGGCTCTTGGCCTGACCGCGCAAGCCCAGCAGAATGAAGTTGTGCCGGGCCAGAATGGCATTGATCAGGCTGGGGATCACCGAGTCGTCGTAGCTCCGGATGCCAGGGAAGAGCTTCTCACCCGAGCGAAGCTTGCCGATCAGGTTTTGCCGTGCCTCATCCCTGACGCTGCGGCGGAGCTTCTCCAGCGGATAGGATCGCCTGAGTTCACCGAGGGTTCGGGCCTGGGTCATGGTACAAGTCTAGTCCCGATGCCGGGATGATTGTGTATATCAGGTTGGGTTTGCAGGGGTCGGAGGTCTGAATAAGGCCGTACTCCACCTGACCTTCGACTCTCGATTTAATGGGACATACGCTGCCCAGAGTCCTTTTACCCAGTCCCTAACCTTGCACCCCAGACAGCACCGCCACAACCAGCCGACCGGGGCCGTGCACGCCCTTGACCATAATCTGACCGATATCGGCTGACTTGCTGGGGCCGGAGTGCAGGCCGATGGCAGAGGGAAGGTCAGGTTGGATGGCATTCAGGGCCTCGAGCAGGGTCGGGTAGACTTTCTCCTGAGGTACAAAAACCAGGTGGGAAGGCGGCAAGAGCTGGGTGCGGCGGCCCTCGAGGCTAGTGAGTAGCACCGTGCCGGTCTCGGCTACCGCCCCCGTAGCCCAGGAGATGCCCAGCGGGGCCTCCTCGGGGGGCAGGGCGGGCAGACTCGGGTGAAGGGCGGGGGGCACCAACCGGCTCACCGCCACCCCGGTGAAGGTTTGAGCAAACCCCCGAAGCCAGTTCTGGGCTGCTTCCAGGTTTTCCAGGAGCACCACCTCGCCCCCGTTCTCGCTCAGGCGCAGGGTGAAGAGGGAGAGGGCCTCCTCGGCTGGCAACGACGGCAAAACCAGGGGCTCCGGCAGGGAGACTCGGGGACGGTGTTCCAGAGCCCGGCCTATACGCCCCAGAATTCGTTCGCGCATACCGGAAGTATAGCAATGCTGCGAGGGGTGGAGTGGAGTCCGGAAGACCTGGGAGCCTGCTGGAGTCCATCGGTAAATCCCGAGCGCCGTTTGGGCCATACAAAAAGAATTCGGCTGACTCCTCCCCCCTTTTTGGGAGGGAAAGGTGGGGGGCCCGGGCCACAGCCTCGTGTATGCACGTGTCGCG
>NZ_CALMCQ010000181.1 GCF_937863175.1 uncultured Meiothermus sp.
CGGATAACAACCCCCGGAACAACCTGGATGGCAAAGCGGGGCTGCGAAACGACCCGGATCTTTTTAAAACCTCGGGGGTCGCTTTTCAAAAAAAGCTGCAATGCCTTCGGCCAGGTCGCCGGTCTCGCGCACCCAGGCGTTGGCAATGGATGCCAGCCGGAAGCCGTCCTCGAGGCCCATACTGGGCAAAGCGTTCAGAAGCTCTTTGGTTAGCGAGAGCGAGGTGGGGGCGTTGGCGCTTACTTCTTGGGCCAGGGCCAGAGCCTCGTCCATTAACTGTTCTAGTGGCGCCACCTTGTTCACCAGCCCCATCCGGTAGGCTTCCTGGGCCGAGACCAGCCTGCCGGTGAGCAGCAGCTCTCTGGCATGTTTCTCCCCCACATTGCGCACCAGAAGCACCCCTACCAGGGCCGCTACAAAGCCAATCCTGACCTCGGTATAGCCAATACTGGCCTCCTCGCCCATCACCACCAGGTCGCAGGCCGTGGCCAGTCCAGCCCCCCCGGCCACCGCAGGGCCATTGATGGCGGCGATGGTGGGTTTGGGGAAGGTATGGGTGCGGTGAAAAAGGCGCATCAGTTCACGGGAGTGGGCATAGTTTGCTTCAGCACCGGCGGCGGTGACGTTCTTGAGGAATTCCAGGTCGGCCCCGGCACTAAAAGCCTGACCCGCCCCCGTGAGCACCACTACTCGGACGCCCGGGTCTTGCTCGGCAGCGTCGAGTGCTTCCAGCAAGTCCTTTACCAGCCCTGGTGAAAGTGGGTTGCGCCGCGCGGGGTCATTCAGGGTCAGGACCCGGACCCGGCTCTGATCTGCTATGGATAAATACATGCCCCCATGCTACTCAGTAACTCCAGCGCAGGAATGTGCAATACGCTCTGAGGCCTGGCGCCGTTACCAAGCCGAGGCAGACCAGAAAAGACACCCTGTAAAAATCACCACCGAAATTTCTATCCTGTGCGCACTTATACCGAACTCAAAAAGATCATGATGCAACCCGGAGACCTCGAGGCTCTCTTTTTGAATCCTGGAGCACAGAAACTGGTATTAGACCCGGAATCCACCGAATCCAGTACGTTGGCCTGGAGGCGATAATTCCCCCTTGAAACCAGGATACTCACGCCGCCAGGGCTCTGGTGGTCGGGCTGAGCACCAGCCTATCCAAATTGCCCCTGAGATTGTTTATTGTGTAGACTCGAGGGCGTAGGTAGCAAAACTCAGCCGGGTTTGTTGCCTGCGGAGGTGGAGTCATAACCAGAGATGTTCCAGTTAATGAACGAATTAGGGTGCGTCAGGTACGCTTAATTGACGAGCAAGGCACACAAGTAGGGGTGGTGGACACCCGCGAAGCTTTGCGGATGGCAAAGGAGCGCGAATACGACCTGGTGCTGGTCTCTCCCAACGCGGTTCCACCTGTAGCCAAGCTGCTTGATTACGGCAAATGGCGCTACGAGCAGCAGCAGGCCGACAAAGAAGCCCGCAAGAAGGCCAAGCGCACCGAACTCAAAAGCATGAAGCTTCGCCCCAAAATCGAGGCCCACGACTACAACACCAAGGTCGGGCACATACGGCGTTTCCTCGAGGAAGGGCACAAGGTCAAGGTCACGATCATGTTCCGTGGGCGCGAAATGGCCCACCAGGAGCTGGGTCACAAGCTTTTGGAGCGCATCTCCAGGGATCTGGAAGGGATTGGTTTTGTGGAAATGCGCCCGGAGATGCTGGGCCGCGATATGAACATGGTGATGGCTCCGGGCTCCAGACCCTCTGCCGCTGCGGCCCCTGCTGGGGCGCCTGGCAACCCTGTCTAGGGCAGTTTTCCAGTTAACTTAATGACCCAGACTTCGTAGACCCTTCTAGGTCAGATGCGGGTTGCGTGAAAGGGTGTGTTTTCTATGGAACCATCCCGGGTGCGAAAAACCAGATAGAACCTCACCGGGGATGGGTCTTGGTCGTGCCACATGCGGGGCTTGAGTCTCCGGCCTCGTTTGGCAAATAGGCTGAGGGGATGCTATACTTGCAAGGCTGCCGAGTTTAAAGTCCTCCAGGAGAGGCACTCAGGCCGCAGATACAGGAGCAACTATGGCCAAGATGAAGACCCATAAGGGCGCCAAAGGACGTGTTAAGATCACGGCCACAGGCAAGGTTGTTGGCAAAAAGCCAGGAAAGCGCCACCTCAACTGGCACAAGTCGGGCAGCAGCCGCCGTCAGAAAGGGCGTGACTTCACCTTCTCCAAAGGAGAAGAGCGCCGTGTCCACCAGCTCATGCCCTACGACGCATAAGGAGAGGTGATACTGAATGCCACGCGCAAAGACCGGTGTAGTCCGCCGCCGTAAACACAAAGCCATCCTCAAACGCGCCAGGGGCTTCTATGCCCTGCGCTCCAAGAGTGTTCGCAAAGCCCGCGAAACCCTCTTCAGCGGCGCCATGCGTTCCTTCAATGACCGTCGTAAGCGCAAGGGCGATATGCGCCGCATCTGGATTGTGCGCATCAATGCCGCAACCCGTCAGCACGGCCTTAGCTACAGCGTGTTTATGCACGGTCTGAAGAAAGCCGGTATCGAACTCGATCGCAAGATGCTGGCCGACATCGCCGTGCGTCAGCCCGAAACGTTCGCCGAACTGGTTAGCAAAGCCAGGGCCTAAAGCAGGGCTTGGAGCACAGCACGAAAATACCTGGGGGCTGACGGGCCCCCATATGGATTTGGGCCCAGAACCAGTCCCCTGAAAATCGCCCTAACCAGGCCACCGTTTAATCAGCTCGAGCTCCCGCTCCCGGCTTATGCCTGCTTTGAGAGGCTCTGAGCGTGTAGCATCCCAGGCCAGAAGTTCTTGCACGGTTTGCAGGAGGGGACGCATGGTGAAACCCGCAGCCTGGGCCCTGGCATTCTGGGTCTGGCCGATCCCGCGACCCGGCGCAAAGGAGGGAACCCAGGCCGGAAGGTCGGTCCAGGGGGTTACCCGGTTATCCAGCAGCCACTGCTCATCGGCCCAAACGGCCTCGGCAGGGTTGGGGATGACCCGCTGGCAGGCTTCGACCAGGCTACCCCAGGAGACCGGTGTGGAAGCTCCGTTGTAGGGCCCGCTCAAGCCCTTTTCCAGGCCCAAAACCACAAATTCTCCCAGATCGCGGGCGTCCACAAACTGAAGGGTGTGCTCGGGTTTACCCGGCACCAGTACCGAACCCCCACCCGCAAAACGGCGCAGCCAGTAGGTGAAGCGGTCGGTGGGATCGTGCGGCCCCACCACCAGATGTGGGCGCACGGTAAAGCTTCTTTCGCCAAATGCCTGCTCTACCTCGAGTTCACACAGCACCTTGAGCCCGCCGTAGGTCTCACCGGTCACCTCTTCTGCCATGGGGTCGCTGGCAAGGAGCAAAGGGGAGGTTTCGTGCAAAGGCTCGCTGGACTCCTGGTAGACCGAGACCGTAGAGATGAAGGCGTAAGATCCCACCCGGCCTTTCAATACCTCGATTGCTTCGCGGACTTCGCGGGGAAGGTAAGCGTTCACATCCACCACTGCGTCCCAGGTGCGGCCCTCGAGGGCTTTGAGGTCACCTTTTTTGCGATCCCCCACCAGCGATAGGGTGTCTGGAAGGGGGTTGTTGCCCCGGGTGAAGGTGGTGACGGCATGACCGCGCTGTAAAGCAGCCTCCGCGATGTGCCGACCCACAAAGCGGGTTCCTCCCAGGAGCAGAATGTTCATGGGCTGAGCATAACCCAGATACGGAGTTTGTATCGCAACTCCCCGAAGGAAAAAACGAACTTCTTCCAGAAGCTGCTGGTCGCGTTTAGCCAGGTAGCCGATGGTCTATGGTCCATAGCCAGTAGCTGGGTTGCAGGATGATCTGCAACCCTTTCTGGCCCATGACCTGATATGTGCGCCCCGATAGAAATTTCGGAGCTGGTTTTTTGCTGCACTGCTGGGGTTTGCGTCGGCGCGGCTCTCTTGCCGGGCCTCTGTGGGCAGCGCAAATTCCTGACGGGGAGATACTTACCAGGTCTGCGGATAACCGACCCTCACGCGTAGCATGGTAAGGGACAGGAGTCTATTGAATGTACCTGCACGGGTGGTTTCCCCACCTGGACTCCAGAGGCTTCTCGGGGGGTCTGATCAGGCTTTGTGAACCTCGAGCGCGATCTCCTCGCCCCGGTGCAAAATGTGCAGTCGCCCACCGTTTTTGAGTGGGCCAAACAAGAGCAGGTCGGCCAGAGGTTTTTTGATGCGCTCCTGGATCAGGCGGGCCAGCGGGCGGGCTCCCATCAGCCCGTCATAGCCTTTTTCGGCCAGCCAGAACAGGGCTTCGGGGCTGACCTCCAACGCGACCTTGCGCTCCTTGAGCTGGGTTTCCAACTGTCTCATGAACTTGCCCACAATCTGCTGCATCACCGCAGGGGAGAGCGGGTCGAAGCGCACGATGGCGTCCAGCCGGTTGCGAAACTCGGGGGTGAAAATCCGCTTGAGGGCCTCATCGCTGGCCTCGGCCCGGGTGCCGCCCAGGAAGCCCACCCGTAGCTCGCTGGCCTCGGCAGCTCCGGCGTTGGTGGTCATGACCAGAATGGTGCTGCGAAAGTCCACGTTTTTGCCGTTGTGATCGGTGAGTTTGCCATAGTCCATGACCTGCAACAGAATCGAGTACAGGTCGGGATGGGCCTTCTCGATCTCGTCGAGCAAGAGCACACAGTGCGGGTTTTGCAATACTGCGTCGGTTAGCAGGCCGCCCTGATCAAAGCCCACGTAGCCAGGAGGGGCCCCGATGAGCCTCGAGACGGAGTGCTTTTCCATGTACTCCGACATGTCGAAGCGCAACAGCGGAACGCCCAGCGAGGCAGCCAGTTGGCGGGCCAGCTCGGTCTTGCCCACGCCGGTGGGGCCAGCAAAGAGGTACGAACCCATCGGCTTTTGGGGGTCACGCAGCCCGGCCCTCGAGAGCTTGATGGCGCTGGCTACCTCCTCCACTGCTTTTTGCTGTCCAAACACAGCACCCTTAAGCTCCTGGTCGAGGCTTGCCAGCACTGCTGCGTCGTCGCGGGAGAGGTTTTTGGTCGGAATGCGGGCCATGCGTGCGATGGTTTCTTCGACCTGTTCGACGCCAATCCGCCGAGCTTTTCGGTTGGGCGGTTTGAGGGCTTGAGCGGCCCCAGCCTCATCGAGTACATCCAGGGCCGAATCGGGCAGGCGGCGCTCGGAAAGGTGGCGGGCGGCCAGCTCGACCGAACGCTCGAGAGCCTGTCTGGTATAGGAGAGCTGGTGGTGGGCTTCCAACCGGGATTTCAGCCCCTCAAGAACCT
>NZ_CALMCQ010000182.1 GCF_937863175.1 uncultured Meiothermus sp.
GGGCGCAGGGTGAGCAGCCTGCCGGTCCACTTTCGCCTGAGTTCCTCCAGACCAGCCCGGCGCAGGCCAGTAGCAGGGTCGGCAATGTGGGCGCGACTGCGGGTCAGGCGCACCAGAACCACATAATGGTTGTGTTCCCAGTGCAAAACGGCGGGGAGTTCGACCCTGGCAAGACCCTCGAGGTCAGCCTGAAAAGCGCGGGCCTCGAGGCCCGCGCTTTTCGCCGCCCGAGTCATACCCGGCAGACTGGTGCCAGACTGGGTGGTACCGGCCCAGTCGCGCAGCCGGTAGATGGGTTCAAATCTGCCGTAGCTGGCGAGCACCGTGGCCAATGCAGCCGGGCCGCAATCGGTCTGATCTACCTGACGAATGCAACGCATAAATCTTGGCAGCAATCCCTCCAGCTCTTTATAGCAAGAATTGTTGCCATCGTCACTTTACACACCAATTTATATACTGAGTGTAAATAAAAGCAAACCCTCCAGCGAGACCGTTGGTTAGAATGGCAGCGGTGATAGTGTGAGCGAAAGCTACCAGATTTGTTTGATTGAAGGTGACGGTATCGGTCATGAAGTGATTCCAGCGGCCAGGCTGGTATTGGAGGCTACTGGACTCAAACTCGAATTTATCGAAGCCCATGCGGGCTGGGAAACCTTCGAGCGAACAGGCATTTCGGTTCCCGACGAGACCCTCGAGGCCGTCGCCCGAACCGACGCGACCCTGTTTGGCGCGGCCACCAGCCCTACCCGAAAAGTTCCTGGGTTTTTTGGGGCCATCCGCTACCTGCGACGCAAGCTGGATTTGTTCGCCAACGTGCGCCCGGCCAAACACCACCCCGTGCCGGGCTCGAGGCCTGGCGTAGACCTGATCGTGGTACGCGAGAACACCGAAGGGCTGTATGTGGAGCAGGAACGCAGCTACCTGGGGGGCGATATCGCCATTGCCGATACGGTCATTACCCGTAAGGCCAGCGCCCGCATCGGCGAGTATGCCGCAAGGTTGGCTGCCAGCCGCCCGCGCAGGCAGCTCCACGTGGCTCACAAAGCCAACGTGCTGCCCATGACCCAGGGCCTGTTTATGAACACCGTGCTGGGAGAGGCCGCCCGGTTTCCAGAGGTCAAAACGCAGGACATCATTATTGACAACTGTGCCATGCAGTTGGTACGCAACCCCGAGCGCTTCGATGTGATCGTGACCACCAACCTGTTTGGCGATATCATCTCCGACCTCACCGCCGGGCTGGTAGGAGGACTCGGCATCGCGGCCAGTGGCAATATCGGCGCCGAACTTGCGGTCTTTGAGCCCGTACACGGCAGTGCGCCAGACATTGCCGGAAAGGGCATCGCCAACCCGGCTGCCACCATCCTGTCGGCGGTGATGATGCTCGAGCACCTCGGCGAGCACGAAACGGCCCGCAGAGTGGAAGCCGCTGTAGACAAGGTACTGGAGCAAGGCCCCCGCACCCCCGACCTCGGCGGTAGTGCGAACACCCTCCAGTTTGCCGGAGCGGTGGCCAGGGCTTTATGAGAAACCCTGCGCCTTTATACTCCCTACCGAAGGCCCGGCTCGAGCAAGGCAAAAACCCGTGGATCACACGCCATTACGTCGTATAATGGGCCCTCGAACCGATTTGGTTAAGAAGCAATGGTCAAATGCACCGTCCCGATGTTTGGACCTGGGCTACAGTAGTCAATATGAGCGCTGCTACACAGATTTACCGTGCTATACTTACACCTAGTTTGAGATTCGTGTGGGAAAGGGGGCAGCGTGCGTGATTTTTTTGGCGGGTTGCTGAGACCCAGGGTCGAGGCACTTGGTCTCGAGATTGGATCGGCCAACATCAAGATGGTCGAGCTGTCCGGTAATCCCCCCAGCCTGAAGAACCTGAGCATCAGGCCAACACCTCCGGGGGTTATTCAGGAGGGTTCAATTACCGAACCGGGCGCTCTGGCCGATGTGATCAAAGAGATGCTGGCCGAAATGCGTACACGCAAACGGTATGTGGTTACGGCTGCCAGCAACCTGGCGGTAATTACCCGTACCTTGCAGGTGCCCAAGATGCCCATCAAGCAGCTCGAGGAGGCCGTGCGCTGGGAGGCCGAGCGCTACATTCCTTTCCCGATTGACGAGGTAGTCCTGGATTACGCACCCCTGGATCTAGCGGAAGCTGTTCCGGATGGCGAGCAGATGGACGTGGTGGTGGGGGCCGCCCGGCAAGAAACCGTGGCCAGCCTGGTTGAGGCCCTCAAGGCCGCTGGCCTGGAACCGCTCATCATTGATGTGAAGCCCTTCGCCGGATTGCGCACCCTGGATAGCCGGTTGCGGGCCACCGACCGCGAGCCCATCACGCTGTTTCTGGAAATAGGGGCCGAGTCCTCTGCCCTGGTGCTGACCCGGGGCGAGCGGCTGCTCTTGAACCGTGTGATCAACCTCTCGGGCAAAGACTTCACCGCCGCCATCTCCAAGGCCTTCAACCTTGATGTGGTGGCCGCCGAGGATGCCAAGAAGAACTACGGTCTGGCTACCATCCCCACCGAGGACGAAGACCTGCTCCTGGACTTTGATGCTGAGCGCGAGCGGTTCAATCCGGCCCGCATGTACGATGCGATCCGCCCGGTGCTGGTCGAGCTTACTACCGAGTTGCGCCGAAGCCTGGAGTTTTTCCGGGTGCAGGTGGGCGATCTGGGAGTAGATCAGGGCTTTGTGGCGGGCGGGGGCAGCAAACTGCGCAGCCTGGTGCCGCTGCTGGCCGATACGCTGGGCATTCCACTGGAAATCGCCGACCCCTGGCAGAGCATCCAGATTGACAAGAGCCGCTTCGACCTGGAATACCTGCGCAGTCTATCGCCGGAATTCACAGTGCCGGTGGGCCTGGCGCTACGGGGGGTGAACCCGCTTGATTAAACTCAATCTCCTCCCCAAAAACCTGCGCCGCCGGGTCGAGCCTGGCTGGTGGCGGTTGGCCGCTGTCGCTACGGTGCTGGCCGTGCTGGGGACGGTCGCTTTTCTTCACTTTTCCACCCTCTCTAAGGTGCAGGCCCTGGAGAACCAGCGCGACCAGTTGCAGGTGGAAGTGGACGTGCTACGGCCCTTTATCGCCGAGCAAAACCGCCTTAACCAGCAGCAGCGCGAACTCGAGCAGTTGCTCACAGTGCGCAACCAGTTGCGCGAGCGCTTTGTGCCCTGGTCGGACAACCTGGCCCAGGTCATCAACCAGATCCCACGGGAGGGCCGCCGCTTTGGGGTCGCCCTGCGCAGCATCGGCACCAAAGCCCTTACCCCGCAGGAGACCCAGAGCAACGTACAAAACGGCGTTTACGACGGCAAGCCGGTCAATGTGGAGTTCAACCTCCAGGGCGAGGCCATCGGCCAGAACGCCCTGATTCGCTTTGTCGAAGCCTTCGAGACCTCGCCTCGTTTTGGCATCAACTTCCAGAATGCCAACCTCGACCAGCAACGGCAGCTCTACACCTTCGGGGCCACCGTGGGTCTGATCGCCCAGCCCCAGGCCACCGCTAGCAACACGACAGGAGGTGAAGACAGTGGTAGCCCTTCTCGCTAGAATGGGCCAGCGCGAGTGGGCCATTGTCGCCATTGTGGCGGCCTTGCTGCTGGGCCTGATGTGGTACTTCCTGGTAACCCAGCCTTTGCAAAACCGCATCCCCGAGATTCAATCCGAGGTAGACCGCCTGACCGTCGAGCGGGATCGTGGCCGCGCAGCCCAGAGGGCGCTGCCCCAGTTGCGCGAGACCATCGCCCGCCTGGATGCCGAGCGCCAGCAGTTCTTGCGCGAGCTGCCCCCCACCGAACAACTGGGCCGGGTCCTGGCCTCGCTGGCCCAGCAGGCGCGCGAGAGTGGCGTGGTCTTGCGCACCCTCAGCCGGGGTGCAGGCGACAACCAGGGCGTAGCCAACGTGCGGGCCACCAACCTGGCCTTGCAGGTTGAGTCACCCTTCCCCGAGCTGTATGTGTTTTTACGGAACCTCGAGGGCTTCCAGCGGTTCGCTACGGTCTCCGGACTGAACCTGACCCTTGGGGGTAGTGGGCCAGCCGCCACCGTGGATCAGGCCAATAACCCCACCATCAACACCAGCCTTACCATGACGGTGTACACCTTCACGGGTCAGGCCCAGCCAACCCAGGGGGGACAACCTGGCCAACCCGGAGGTCAGCCATGAACTTCCTCCAGCGCATGCCCCAGTCGGCCAAGGTGGCCCTGGTAGCAGCTTTGTTGGTGGGGGCGGTGGCCACCTGGTATATGGGCTTCTTCCGCCCCAACCAGGCCGCACAACAGCCCGCCATCCCTGCGCCAGTCCAGACCGGGATCCCAACCACCCCTGGTACATCCCCCGCCGCCACAGCCCGACCCCTCGAGGTGCTCCCCTTGCCTTTCCTGGTTACGGAAGCCACCCGGCCCGCCGAGCCAGAGGCTCCGGGTGAAACCCCTGCCAGCGCGGCTCTGGCCCGGCCCCGGGTAACGGTGCCGCCCAACCCCTTCGTGCCGCTGGTTGTGGAGACCGTTCCAGCCGCCGTGGCCCAGCCGACCCAACCGGCCCCGGCCATCGTCAGCCGACCAGTGCCCATCCCGAGCCAGGCGGCCCGGGTACAGGTTCGCCAACCCACCACTCCGTTGCCGCGCCCCAGCCTGCCAGGCACCCGGCCCACCCCAGGGGTCGTTACACCCTCTACTCCTGCCACCCCCTCGGGGCCTAGCGGTCAGGCTCGCCTGGCCCAGGGTACTTCCCGCACCAGCTTGCCTGGCGCGGTCAGCCTGGGTGCGGGTTTGCTGCCCATCCGGCTAGCGCCTCTGGATCGAGAACTGACTGCTGCTAGCGATACCCCCAAAGAAGCGGCTGCCCTGGATGTGGCTACCGCCTCGACCACTGCTGGCAGCGGGAACCTGGACTTTGCACGGGCTGAGATTGACGCCCGACTTGCCCAGGTGCTCGAGCCCCGCACCAACCTGGCCAGGGGCCAGGAAGCTGTGCAGGAGAGCACCCTGGCCCGCTACGTGCGCGAGCAGAACCTGAGGCTCTCGGGCGTGGTGCTTGGCCCTACCAGCGTGGCCATTTTCCAAAGCAAGGATGGGTTTATGGTGCTGCCAGTGGGCCGCACCCTACCTGGCAGTGAGGTGTTGCTCAGAAGCCTGAGCGCAACGGAAGCCCTCTTGGTACAGGGTTCGGAAAGTCTGAACCTGACGATGGATAACCCCTAGGCGGTGAAAAGATGAAGCGTTTTCTTGCCCTTTTGGTGGTGTTGAGTCTGGCGCTGGCCCAGGGTAGTTTGCCCAGGGATGCTCGCTTTGACCAACCCGTTAGCAACATTGCTACCAACCTACCCTTACCTACCCTGTTGGATGCCCTGGCCCGCAGTGTGGGACTCTCCCCTATCCTGCGCGATGTGCCCAGCATTAATGTCACGGCTGATATTGACAAGAAGCCTTTCCGTCAGGTCTGGGATCTGCTGATCAACACCTATGGAGACGGACGCATCACCTATGCCCTCCTCGATAACAACGTGATCGTGGTGGGAACCAGGGAAGTGGTGGATCGGGCACGCGGGCAGACCGCCCAGCCCACCGCACAACCCGGTGAGCCGGTGGTTCGCGAATTTTACCAGGTACGATCCGGCGACCCCGCAGCCCTGGCTGCCTTCATCCAGCAAGAAGTTCCCGGCATTACGGTGCGGGCTGCCCCCGGGCAGAATGCCCTGGTCATCACCGGTACGGCCCGCCAGCAGGCCGAAGCCCTGGCCATCCTGCAACGAATTGATGTGCCACGGGCTACCGTAACCGCCATTCCGGTTGTACAAAAGTCTTTCGCCCTGTCGCATGCCCGTGCCAACGAACTCGCCGAGGTCCTGGGCAAGACCATCGCAGCCCAGGCGCAAGGCCCTGCAGCCCCCCCTGCCCAGCAGGGTCAGGCCCAGGCCGCAGCCCCTGCGGCGCCACAGG
>NZ_CALMCQ010000183.1 GCF_937863175.1 uncultured Meiothermus sp.
GCTTTCCGGGCTTCCACAGGTGCTGGGCCGGGCCACACCCGCGCAACTAAGTCTGCGCAGTCTGCCCGACAAATGGTCGGCCCACGAGAACCTGGCTCACCTGGCCCACTTCACCACGGTCACCCAGGCCCGCATGCGGCGCATCCTGACCGAAGACACTCCCCAGATCGAGCGCCTCAAGCCCGACACCGAACCAGCTTTCCTGGCCCTGGTAGAGCGCTCCTCCGAAGAAGTGTTGAGCCAGCTCAAACAACTTCGCGCCCAGCTTAACCAGCAGGTCGCGGCTCTGAGCGAAGCCCAGCTGGATCGGACTGGCATCCACAGTGCAGCCGGGCCGATGCAGCTCCGGGAGTGGCTCGAGCTCTTCCTCGTCCACGAGTCCCACCACCTCTACCTGGCCTTCTGGCGTATCCGCGAGGTCATGCAAAGGGCTTGATTCGCGACCCCGTTCCAGGAAGGCAGCACGCTGCATCCCTACCAGTTGCCAGGACGGCCCCCAGACCCATCCCCACCTCGAGGGCTGGCATGGCCGCTGCCCCGACCGCATCATCCGCTACCCGCAGGAGGTGCGAAACATCCGACGCCATAGCCCACAATACCCCGACCAGTACGGCACCGATGAGGAAAACCGCCCGCTATACAAATGCATAACCGCTCTGTATATTCAAAGTTAGAGGCGATTCATTGCAGGCGTTCTGTAAACGATGCTCTTCTTTGGAAGAGGTCGCCCGGGTTTGCCTGGCGGAGAATCTCTTTTATGCTGGTTCCGGTTGAGAGGTCACGATGAAAACCCCCGAAATCCGCGAAAAATATCTGCAATTCTTTGAGTCCAAGGGGCATTTGCGCCTGCCCAGCTTCAGTGTCATTCCCCAGAACGACCCCACCCTGCTCTTCATCAACGCGGGCATGACCCCGCTCAAGGCCTACTTCACCGGCAAAAAGCCGGTGTTCCCCGGTCACGAAGGCGAGTGGTACCGGGTTACGACCTGTCAAAAGAGCGTGCGCACCGGCGACATCGAAAACGTAGGCCGCACCAACCGCCACCAGACCGTTTTCGAGATGCTGGGCAACTTCAGCTTTGGCGACTACTTCAAAAAAGAGGCCATCCTTTGGGCCTGGGAGTTCCTGACCGACCCGAAGTGGCTGGGGCTGGACGGAAGCCGCCTGTACGTAACCATCTACAAAGACGACGACGAAGCCTTCGAACACTGGGTGCGGGTGGGCGTACCCCCCGAAAAAATCCACCGTTTCGATGCCGACGAGAACTTCTGGCCGCAGAACGCCCCCGCCAAAGGCCCCAACGGCCCCTGCGGACCGTGCAGCGAGATTTATTACGACCGGGGGCCTGAGTTTGGCAGCGATACCTGGGCCAACTACTACCAGACCCGCGAGAGTACGCGCTTTGTGGAGCTCTGGAACCTGGTTTTCCCACAGTACGATCGCAAGGACGGCGGCGTTCTGGAGCCCCTCCCGAAGCCCAACATTGACACCGGAATGGGTCTCGCTCGAGTCGCGATGGTGCTGCAGGATGTGGCCGACTTCTACGAGACCGACGAGTTCCAACCCCTGATCGCCAAAATTGTTGAACTGACCGGCGTGAGCTACGAGGGCCAGATCTCGGTGGCCCACCGGGTCATCTCCGAACACGCCCGGGCCGTCACCTTTCTCCTCGCCGATGGAGCCGGCTTTTCCAACACCGGGCGCGGTTACGTGGTGCGTCGCCTGCTGCGCCGGGCGGTGCGCTTTGGCTATCTGCTGGGCCTGCGCGAACCCTTCATGTACAGGCTGGCCGAGATTGTGGCGCAGGTGATGGGCGGGGTATACCCGGAGACACGAGCGAACCTGGAAAGCGTACAGAAGCAGATCAAGATAGAGGAGGAGCAGTTCCTCCGAACGCTGGAAAGCGGTATCCGGCGTTTGGACGGGATGCTGGCAAACCTAAAGCAGGGCGATACCCTTTCGGGCAAGGATGCCTTCACCCTCTACGACACCTACGGTTTCCCGCTCGACCTCACGCTGGAAATTGCCGACGAGCGCGGCATCAAGGTGGACACCGAGGGCTACCGGAAGGCGCTGGAAGAGGCCCAGGAGACTGCCCGCCGGAGTACTGCTTTCGATAAGGAGCTCTTCAAGAAGTCCAACCAGGCGCTCTCGGCGCTGGCCGCCGACTATGGCGGCACCAGCTTTGTGGGCTACCAGGATCTGGAGGCACAGGCCCAAGTCAAGCTGCTGCTGGTGGGGGAGCAAACCCTCCAAGAAGCACCTGCTGGAGTCGAGGTGCAGGTGGTGCTGGACAAGACCCCCTTCTATGCCGAGGGAGGCGGACAGGTGGGGGATGTCGGCATTCTGGAGTGGGAAGGCGGCTGGGCCAGGGTCAGGGCGACGCAGAAAAACCCCGAGGGCATCTTCCTGCACATCGCCAGCGTAGAAGAAGGCACCCTCGAGTCGGGCACGGTAGTGCGGGCCCTGGTGGACATTCACCGGCGCGATACCGAAAAAAACCACACCGCTACCCACCTGTTGCACGCGGCGCTGCGGGCCGTGCTGGGCCCGCACGTGCAGCAAAAAGGCAGCTACGTGGGGCCGGATCGACTGCGCTTCGACTTCAGCCAGTTCGAGCCGATTGGGCCCAGGGACTTGGCCCGGGTAGAGATGCTGGTCAACCGCTGGATTCAGGCCGATTTTCCCGTCAGCTCTGCCTACAAGCCCCTTGATGAGGCCCGCCGGGAAGGCGCAGTGGCCCTGTTCGGCGAGAAATACGGCGAGGTGGTGCGGGTGGTCAGCGTAGAGGGCACCGTGGACAATGTAGCCTCCAAAGAACTCTGTGGGGGCTGTCACGTGCGGCGCACCGGTGAGATTGGCGCACTGGTGGTGGTGGCCGAGGAGTCGGTGGCGGCAGGCGTGCGGCGGGTGGAGGCGCTTACTGGAACGGAGGCTACCGCGTATATCCGGGATGCCCTGGGGCGCATGAACAGCCTGGCCCGCGAACTCGGCACCTCCGCCGAGGCCCTGCCCGAGCGGGTGGGCAGGCTGCTGGACGAGCTCCGGGGGCGCGAGAAGGAAATTGAGAAACTCAAACTGGACTTGGCGCGGGCGCAGCTTGGGGGCAGCAGGACGGGTGCTGTACTCAAGGAGGCGAACGGCTACAAGTACCTGGCAGTCAAGCTCGAGGGCCTCGAGGCCGGGGCCTTGCGCGGTGCGGCGGATGAACTGCTGGAAAAACACCAGGCCGACCTGGTGGCGGTGGGCTCTGGGCAAAACCTGGTTATCAAAATTGGCAAGGCTGCCCAGAACAAGGGGCTGGATGCAGGCACGGTGATGAAGAAAATTTCCAACGTTGCCGGCGGGCGCGGCGGCGGCAAGGGCGCGCTGGCCCAGGGCGGTGGGTTTGACCTGGACAAAGCGTTTGGAACCCTCGAGGAGGCGCTGGGGTAAAGGCGTATTGCGATACGCCCTTACCTACCCGCCAAACCCAGGCGCAGCCCCCGAGCCAGGCGGCTTAACAGGCTCTGGCGGGAAGGGGGTTGGTTGTGCGGTTGTTGCAGGCGGAAGGCATCCAGGGCCTGCACATAGCCCAGCTGGCGCAGGCTGTATAGGTTGTAGAGCACGGTTTCCAGCGAGACCCGCAGGTGGGACGATAGTTCGTGGGAGGAGGCCCCTTTGGGCGACTCGAGCCAGTAGCTGGCCTCGATCAAAAAACGCCCTGGAATTCCAGTGGGATAGCCGTTTTTGTCGGTGCGGCAGAAGCGGGTGGTGGGGTCTATAAACTGGTCGGCATAGGTGGGGCGGGCGTTGGTATGGGCCACCAGATCCACCAGCATGTTGGGCAGAAAGTAGTTGATGCCATCGGGCCGGGGTTTGACCGGTCGCCCGACAAACTCGAACGGGGACTCGGGGAGCTGGGTCAGCTCGAGCAGGGTTTCCTTGGCCTGCTCGAGGCCCAGCAGTTCCTGGTTGCGGTAGGCACAAACCAGGGTGCCCTGATCGAGCTCCAGTGCAATCGCCGCCGAGGGCGTATGTACCACCAGACCGCCCGAACGCTTGACCAGGGGGGGAATCAGTTCGGTGAAGGAGGTGTACTTGAAGTTCCCGAACAGAGGCATACAGCGGCTCGCTCCATAAAATTTATCAAATCCTGGGAGTCTTTTGTTGTTCTGACACACCGCACTGCTTAATCAAGCCTGTTCCAGGGGGGACTCGAAGGGAGTCTGACTCTCCCCATGCCTAAAGGCAGGGGGTTCAAAGAGCGTCTCCCAGGGGGTTTCGCAGAGTCAACCTCCCAGAACAAAAAAATGAATTTGGCGTTGTGTCCTCATTTTCTCCAGGCGAGTTGGCGAAATAATGGAGCGATGAAGGTAGCGGCGCTGGATGTGGGCGAGGCCCGAATTGGCCTGGCGGTAGGTGAAACCGGCTCGCCCTGGGCCTTTGGCCGGGGCTACCTGGTGCGCAAAAGCCTGGAAACCGACCTCGAGGCCCTCGCGGACTTTGCCAGACGCGAACATGCCGAGCGCTTCGTGGTGGGACTGCCCCTGCGCACCGACGGCCGGCCCAGTGCCCAGGCCGAACAGGTGCTGGGGCTGGTCGAGGCCATGCGCCAGCGGGAAATGCAGGTTGAGTTGGTGGACGAGCGCTTCACCACCCGACTGGGGCAGCAGCGTCTGATGAATGCCCCCAGGCGCATCCGGCAGGAGAAAGGTAAGCTGGACGAAGCTGCGGCCATTGCACTACTCGAATCCTATCTGGCGAGCGTATAAGCTTCGCAGTACCCGATTACGGAGCCCCCTAGTATGGATGATTCCAACAAGCCTGCCCTATCCGATCTGCCCTCCACCCCCGACGACCCCCAGGAAAAGGGTAAGTCCCCCACCCGCTGGATTCTACGGGGGGTGCTGTTCATGTTTGTGCTGGTGGCAGCGGTGTTGGGCTATGCCCTCTATCTGATGGGGCCCACCGGCACCACCGCCGAAATTCGCATTCCCAAGGGCAGCGGGGCGGCTGCGGTTGGGCGCATCCTCGAGCAGGCCGGGCTGGTGCGCTCAGGCTACATGTTTGCGCTGTTTCTGCGCTTCTCCGGTCAGGACAAAGAACTCAAGCCCGGCTACTACAAACTCGAGGGCAAGGGACTGCGGGCCCTCGCACTGGCCATCACCGACGAGTCCCGCCCCCTCACCGTGCGTATCACCTTCCCGGAAGGCTGGCGGGCGGTGGACATGGCCCTGCGCCTGAGCGAGCACAACCTGGACGGCCCCCGTTTCCTCGAGCTGGTCAACAACCCCACCCCCGAACTACGCCCTGCCGAGGCCAGAGGCCCCACCCTCGAGGGCTACCTCTTCCCCGCCACCTACGACCTCCCCCTCGACTACACCGCCGAAGATATCGTGCACACCCTGACCCGCCGGATGGAACAGGAGTTCACCCTCGAGGTCAGAACCCGTCTCCCATCGCTGGGTCTGGGCAGCCTGCACGACTGGGTTACGCTGGCCTCCATCGTGCAAGCCGAAGCTGGCAACTCCAGCGAAAAGCCAGTCATTGCCGGGGTTTTCCTCAACCGTATCGAGATCGGGATGCCCCTCCAGGCCGACCCCACCGTGGCCTATGGCCTGGGCAAGCGTCTGCCCGAACTCGATCGGGGCGCGGGCGATTTTGAAAAGGACACCCCCTACAACACCTACACCCGGCGCGGCCTGCCTCCCGGAGCCATCGGCAACCCCGGCGCGGAAGCCCTGCGTGCCGTGCTCAACCCCAAACGCACTAACGAGCGGGGCCAGAAGTATCTGTACTTTTTGCACGCCCAGGGACGTTTGTTTCTCAACGTAGACTTCCAGGGGCACCTGCGCGACACAGCGCGGTACTATCGTTGATGGAGCCGCTTGAAGGAATGCGCCTGCTGCAAGCGTTGCATAGGCCCTATCCTTTCCTGCGCCCCAGCCCCACCTGGTACAACACCACCCCCAGCGCTACCGCCGCATTCAGGCTTTCGGCTCCCGCGGCCAGAGGAATTCTGGCCAGTTCGTCGCAGTGCTCGGCCACCAGGCGGCGCATGCCCTCGCCCTCCGCGCCAATCACAACCGCCAGAGGGCGCTGGTAGTCGAGCTGGTCTACTGTTTTGGTGGTTTTTCCGCTAGCACCATAGACCCAGACCCCCTGCTGTTTAATCTGCTCGAGGTAGCGGGCGATGTTCTTAACCTGTACCAGTGGGATCTTACGGGCCGTACCCGCCGAGGCTTTCAGCACCAGGGCAGACAGGGGCGCACTGCGGCGTTCTTCGCTCACCACCCCGTGCGCCCCCAGCGCAAAGGCGCTGCGGATGATGGCCCCATAGTTGCGTGGGTCGGTCACGCCGTCCAGCACCACCAGCAAGACCTGCTCGCCGCGCTTTTGGGCCAGGCGAAAAGGGGCCTCCGGGTCGGCGTAGGCCGCCTCTTCAATCTCGGCCACCAGCCCCTGGTGCTGGGTGGTCTTGACCATCTGATCCATCTCGATGCGGGGCACCAGTCTGTAAGGAGCCCCCAGCCTGTCCAGTTCTTTCAAGAGCCAGTTTTCCACGCCCCTGGCCACCCAGACCTGCTCCACCTGGCCCTCGCGTATGGCCTCCAAAACCGGGTTGCGTCCATAAATCAACATAACAGGAGTCTAAGGCCAGAGGCCCCAGACCCAGTCCCCCTTGGTATTTGCAGTCGCCCGCCAGATCAAGCTGTGATCTCAGTGCCGTTTTCAGTTACCACGCTGCGCGACCGACTCGTCAATAAGGGTCTGGCGGGCCGCGTTGATTTGCAGGGCTTTCACCTTAACGTACTGGGCACTGGTGGCGTGGGCCAGGGCGGTTTCCAGATCAATCCGGTCGCGGGCGTAGAGTTCGGCCAGGTGGTCGTCGAAGGTCTGCATCCCATCCAGCGAAGAGTCCTTGAGGGCCTCGTAGATTTCGCTGGTGCGATCGGGGTCTTTGATCAGGTCACGGATGCGCAGGTTGCCCTTGAGAACCTCCATGGCGCAGACCAGCTCCCCTTGCTTACTGGGCAGCAGGCGCTGTGAGACGATTCCCACCAGCGACTCGGCAAAAAGAATGCGGGCCACATCCCGTTCGTGCGGTGGAAACAGATCGAGCACGCGGTTGACGGAGCGCACGGCATCGAGGGTGTGCAGGGTGGAGAAGACCAGGTGGCCGGTCTGAGCGGCTTCCAGGGCCGCCGCAGCCGTGGCATGATCGCGAATCTCCCCGATCATGATCACGTCGGGATCCTGGCGCATGGCTGCCACCAGTCCATCCTTGAAGCTGGGTGCGTCCTGTCCAATCTCCCGCTGCACCACGATGGAATTTTTGCCCCGGTGCAGGTATTCGATGGGGTCTTCCAGGGTCACGATCATCTTGGAGTGGCGCTGGTTAATCTCGTCGAGAATACGGGCCAGGGTGGTGGTTTTACCGGAGCCGGTGGGCCCAGTTACCAGCACCAGGCCCTTTTCCTTGTCGCGGAAGAAGTTAATGGTTTCCTGGGGCAGCGAGACAATTTTGAGTTTGCTCTCGTCGGAGTTAACCACCCGCATCACACCGCTTATGGAGCCCCGCTGGCGGAACAGGTTGACCCGGAAGCGGGCCACT
>NZ_CALMCQ010000184.1 GCF_937863175.1 uncultured Meiothermus sp.
GCAATGGTGGAGCCTTGATATGCGGTCGAGACCACCCGTGTATCCGCGCCAAACAACAGCAAGGCGATATTTTGCAGGGCCACCGAGATCCCGAAGGTCAGCAGCATCTGATTGAGTTCTGGCGCAGCCAGCACCGGCCGTATCAGGCCATAGTAGGTGATGGCGCCGACTAGAAAAAGCACGATGGCCGCCAGACCCAAAGAGAGGATGGGGTCAATGCCCGCACTCACAAAAAGCAGATAGGAGACAAAGGCTCCGATCATGGAGAACTCGCCGTGGGCAAAGTTGACAATGCCCACCACGCCTACCGCCAGGGCCAGCCCGCTGGCCACCAGGGCATAGATGCCGGCAGCCAGGATGCCGTTGATGAGGGTTTGCAGAAGTAAATCCATAGGACTTGCCGATAGCCAGTAGCTCATAGCGGATAGCAAAAGGGTTTTGGGCTATTAGCCATCAGCTCTTGGCTACGAGCTTTTTAGTAGTTGCCAGGGAAGCGCAACGGACGCGCAGCGCGGTTGGCCGGGAAGACCGGACGACGCGAACCTTCCAGGTACTGGAACTGTAGCCAGATGCTCTGGTTGAAGCCCTGGAACCTGGTTCTACCCGTATCGGAGGGCTTAAACGAGAGGGGGCCGAAAGGTGTGTCCATCTGCACCCTGGCCAGCTCGGCGGCAATGCGATCCTTGTCGGCGGAACTGGCGGCTTCAGCCGCACGGCCCAGGCTCAGGGCAATCACATAGCCCATGGGGGCCATGTATTCATCGGTAATTTCATTGAACTTGCGGCGGTACAGGTTTACAAAGCGCCGGCTTTCGTTGTTGGCCACCGAGGGCAGCCAGGCCGTCATGCCTGCGATGTCGTTGGAGAGCCTGTTCTTTTCAAATCCCAGGGGCCAGGCCGGAGGTGCGCCATAAATCAGTTTGGGCTCGAGGCCCACCTGGCGGGTCTGGGCAGCGATGGGCAGGGCGTCTACGTCGTAGCCGATCCAGTACAGGATGTCCGGGCGGAAGGCTCTGAAGCGGGTCAGGATGGCGGTAAAGTTGCCCGAGCCCGACTTGAAGGGTTCGGCCTGTACGGTGTAGCCCTGGTTTTGCAGTTGCTGGCGGTAGGTTTGAATTCCCGCTGAACCAAAAGGCCCATCCTCGTACAAAATGGCTACCCGGCGGGCGCCTTCATCGTAAAGATGTTTGAAGAAGCCCAGGGCAGCCGCTACGTTGTGGTAGTCCCAGGGGTGGTAGTGGAAGAAGCGCCCATAGTCGCTAAAAGCCTGCTCGACCACGCTGCTGGCTGCGCCGATGCACAAGAACAAGGGCTGGTACTGCTTGACCGGCCCCGAAAGGGCAAAGGTCACCCCCGAGGACAACCCCCCGATCACGATGTCTACGCGGTCAACCGTCATCAGCTTGGTCAGGGCCGGCACTGCGGCAGCAGGAGCGTTCCCGTCGTCCACCACCACCAGCTCTATTCTGACCTTTCCTCCAGCATTTACCTGATCCACACCGAGCTGCACCCCATTGAGCGCAGCCTTGCCTGCTACGGTCGAGATAGGCAACAAGACTCCTACCCGTACCGTGGTTTGGGCCAGCGCAAGGCCGGCCAGGCCAAAAACTACCAGCAGAACCACCAGAACTTTTCTCATACCTTCCTCCTATAAACCAAATTATTCAGCCACCCCTTTCCCCCTCGACGGGGGAAAGGGGCCGGGGGTTTGGGGGTGTAGATCCTGACCATCTGCTGCCGAAC
>NZ_CALMCQ010000185.1 GCF_937863175.1 uncultured Meiothermus sp.
AGAGGTCAGGTATATGCTCGAGCGCCGCAAGGCCCTGGGCGGCCTGATCCCCGAGCGCCGGGTGCGCGAGTACAGGCTAAACACCCCCGACCTGGCCTTTTTCGACGAGTTCCTGGCGGGTTCAAATGGACGCGAAATCTCCACCACCATGGCCTTTGTGCGGATGCTGACCAAGCTGGTGCGTCATCCCGAGGTGGGCAGACTCATCGTCCCCATTGTTCCCGACGAGGCCCGCACCTTTGGCATGGAGGGCGTGATCTCCTCGGTGGGTATCTACTCGCCCAAAGGCCAGCTCTACACGCCCGTGGATGCCGGAACCGTGACCGTCTACCGTGAGTCCGAGACCGGACAACTGCTGCAAGAAGGGATCAACGAAGCCGGGGCCATGTGCAGCTTTATCGCTGCCGGAACGGCCTATGCCAACTATGGGGTGCCCACCATCCCGTTCTACATCTACTACTCGATGTTTGGCCTACAGCGGGTAGGCGACCTGGTGTGGGCCGCAGGCGACCAGCGCACCAAGGGCTTCTTGCTGGGGGCCACCGCGGGCCGCACCACCCTGAACGGAGAAGGCCTGCAGCACGAAGACGGCCACTCCCACGTGCAGGCTCTGCCGGTTCCCAACATGCCTGCCTACGACCCTGCCTTTGCCTACGAGCTGGCGGTGATCCTGCAGGATGGTCTGAAGCGCATGTACCAGAACGGTGAAGACCTCTTCTACTACATCACCCTGATGAACGAGAACTACGTCCAGCCTGCCATGCCCGAGCCACAAGAACAGACCCGCCAGGGCATTCTGGGGGGAATGTACCTGTTCAAAAAGAGTGGGCTGAAGAAACCCAAGGCCCGGGTGCAACTGCTGGGCAGTGGCACGATTCTGAATGAGGTCATCAAAGCAGGGGAGATGCTGGAGAACGACTACGGGATCGCTGCCGATATCTGGAGCGTGACCAGCTACAAAGCGCTTTACTACGAGGCCCTCGAGACCGCCCGCCTCAACCGCCTGAACCCCGGCAGCAAGGCCAGGCTGCCCTATGTGGCGCACTGCCTCAACCCCACCGAAGGCCCCATCGTGGCGGCTTCGGATTATATGAAGGCACTCCCCGATCTGGTGTCGGGTTACCTGGGCCGCCCCATCCATAGCCTGGGCACTGACGGCTTTGGCCGCTCCGAGACCCGCGAGGCCCTGCGCGACTTCTTCGAGGTGGACGCCAAAAGCGTGGTGGTGACTGCCCTCTCGGCACTGCGTGGTGAAGGCAAAGTTAATATCAACACCCTCACCGAAGCCATCAAGAAACTGGGCATTGACCCCAGGCGGGAGCATCCGCACAAGAGCTGATAGCTAATAGCCGATAGTCCATAGCCCTTAGCCAAAAAGTGTTTGCTATCAGCAATCGGCTATCGACGCGACCGAAGGGAGCATTATGGCAGAACTAAAACTTCCCGACCTGGGCGATAACGTGGCCTCTGCAGTGGTGGTGGGGGTGTTGATCAAAGAGGGCGATACCGTGGCGGCGGGGCAGCCAGTGCTGGAATTGGAAACCGACAAAGCCGTAATGGAGGCCCCAGCATCCGAAGGTGGAACGGTCTCCAAAGTGATGGTCAAGGCAGGCGACGAGGTTAAAAGTGGGCAGGTAATTGCGCTGCTGGGTGGGGCGGTTGTGAGCGGAGCAGCGGAGCAGGGGAGCAAGGGGCCACCACCTCCTGCGCCGGTTGCACCGGCTCCAGTCCCCGTACCGGCTGCTCCTGCAAAGCCAGTTCTGGTTGCGGCACCCGCTGGGCAGCGCAGGCTGATCCCGGCTGCACCCAGCGTTCGGCGGCTGGCCCGGGAGATGGGCATCAATCTGATGGAGGTGATGGGCAGCGGCCCCGCCCACCGCATCTCCGAAAGCGACTTGAAACGGTACGCCTCGAGCGAAGCCCCCGTCCCGGTCTCCGCCGCACCCCAGCCCCCCAGCAGCCTGGCCGCTACCCTGCCCGACTTCGCCAAGTTTGGCCCGGTACGCCGCGAGGCCATGTCGGGCATTCGCCGGGCCACGGTGCGCGCCATGACCCAGGCCTGGAGCACCATCCCGATGGTTACGCAGTTTGACCGGGCCGATATCACCGAGATCGAGGCTCAACGCAAAAGGATTAATCCCAGGGCCGAGAAGCGGGGCGCAAAACTCACCATGACCGCAGTCCTGCTCAAGATTGCCGCGGCAGCCCTCAAGCAGTTCCCCAGGTTCAATGCCTCGATAGACACCGCTACCAGTGAGGTAATTTTCAAAGAGTACATCAATATCGGCGTGGCCGTAGACACCCCTACGGGCCTGCTGGTGCCGGTGATTCGGGATGTAGACAAGAAGGGTGTGATTGCCCTGTCCGCCGAGCTAGGCGAGACTGCTGCCAAAGCCCGGGATCGTAAGCTCACCCCCGAAGAGATGCAGGGTGCATCGTTCACCATCTCAAACCTGGGCGGCATCGGTGGCACCGGCTTTACCCCCATCGTCAACTGGCCCGAGGTCGCCATCATGGGTGTCTCGCGCAGCAGCATGGAACCTGTTTGGAATGCTGAGAAAGGCGTATTCGAGCCCAGAAACATCATGCCCTTCTCACTCTCCTACGACCACCGCCTGATTGACGGTGCTGACGCTGCGCGGTTCTGCCGCTTTGTGGCCGAGATGCTGGAAGAACCAGTCTTGCTAGGGTTTGAGGGCTAACCAATCGTTTACCTGGAACGCTTTTCTCGAGACAAAAGCGACAGCGGGGAAGGTTTTTGTCATAGATCTGGGGCCACTGCCGTAGAAGTCATACCGGATTCAAAAAGATGATCCTCCAACCCGGAGACCCCGAGGCGATCTTTTTGAATCCGGGAGCACCCCCGCCCGGACGGTCGGCGAAAAAAGCGTCTCCCTTCGGTCGGGTTCCGAATCGGGTAGCACCCCCGGAACCCAGAGGCGGCCAGGGAGGAGGTTTTCAAAGTATGCGGCGATGCAGTCCAGTTGAGAACCGCCCTGACCCTGTATACGGGTCAGGATTAACCGAGGTAGCTCTTCTTAGCTCGATGCCTCGATGTGCTCGAGTACAACCTGTACCACCCCATCCAGATCGTGATGGCTGGTATCCAGCACGATGGCATCTTTGGCCGGGGCGCTTTGTTTCTTGTCGGCTTCGTCGCGCCGGGTAATTTCTACCAGAACCGTATCGAAGACGGCGTCTCGCTCGGGTACGCGGCGCCTGGCCCGCACTTCGGGGCTGGCCGTGAGGTAGAACTTGTGGCGGGCTTGTGGAAACACCGTGCTGCCCATATCGCGGCCGTCTATCACGAAGGGAGGAGCAATTTTGCGCAGCACTTCATTGATGTAGTCGCGGATGGCAGGGCGCACCGCTACGGCAGAGACCGTCTGGTCTACCTCGAGGTTATGCAAGGCCTCACTCACCTCGTGACCATCTAGAAAAACCAGGTTCTGCGTGGGGGCGGGCTTTAGCTCGAGGTGGTACTTCCCCAACCGTCCCTCAATTTCCTCGGCAGGGACGTTCTCGAGCAGGCACATCAAGGCGACAGCCCGGTACAGGAGGCCGCTGGAGATGTAGGGTACCCCCAGGCGCTGGGCCACCAGCTTGGCGACGCTGGTCTTGCCAGAGGCGGAGGGGCCATCAATGGTGATGATCTCAGTCATGAAGTTTCGGGGTCTCGAGTTAGAGTCGGGGTCAAGGTCAAAAGGATCAAAGGGAACAGGGCCTAAAGTTCAGTCCGCTACTTTACTTTTTGCCTGGTCCGTCTAATCTTTCCCCATCAGTTTTTCCAGATCTTCCCAGAAGCCAGGAAAAGAGATGCTGGCCCATTCGGCATCGCGTACCAGCACCCCTCGTGGCAAACCACAAACCGCAAAGGCCATGGCTATGCGGTGGTCGTGGAAGGGCTCGATCACCGCGCCGCTTTGCACGCCACCGCCTCGAATCCTGAGCCAGTCGTGACCCATCTCCACGGTAACCCCAAGGTTTTGCAGGTTTTGGGCAACGGCGCTCAGGCGGTCGGACTCCTTGACGCGGAGCTCCTCCAGACTGGGAATATAGGTCTCGCCCTCGGCCCAGGCGGCGGCGGCGGCCAGCACCGGAACCTCGTCCACCATTAGCGGGATCAGCCTGGGGTCTACCGATACGCCCTTGAGCTGCGAAGAACGGGCCCGAATCCAGCCTACCGGTTCACCGTCCTGCCCCTCGGTGACTTCCCAGTTGAGATCGGCCCCCATCTGCTTCAGCACGGTGAGCAGTCCGGTGCGGGTGGGGTTGAGGCCCACGCCCTCGAGGGTCACGTCCGAATCGCGGGTAATCAGCGCTGCTACGATGAAAAAGGCTGCACTGCTAATATCGCCCGGAACGGTCAGGTTCTGGGCGGTGAAGGGCCCCGTGCGGCGGGTGCGGATCAGGTGGCCCTCGACTTCGATTGGAAGGCCATAGTGCCGAAAGATCCGCTCGGTGTGGTCACGGGTTGGGGCAGGCTCCACCACCTCGGTGTCTTCTTCGGCAAACAGGCCTGCCAGCAAGACCGCGCTTTTGACCTGGGCACTGGCTACGGGCAACTCGTAGTGGATGCCGGTCAGGCCACCTCCCCGTATGGCCAGAGGGGCCAGCCTGCCGTTTTCGCGCCCTTCGATGCGTGCGCCCATCTGGCGGAGGGGGGTGGTCACTCGAGCCATCGGGCGCCCCCGGAGCGAGGCATCGCCGGTCAGCACGGTGAACATGTCTTGCCCCGAGAGCAGACCCGCCACCAGCCGAATCAGGGTTCCGGCATTGCCGCAGTCCAGAAGGTTGCCGGGTTCCTTGAGTCTGAGGCCCGCTCCCTTGATGTGAAAGTGCTCCCCCCGCTCGGTGATTTCGGCCCCCAACTGACGCATCACCTGAGCCGTTGACAGGGTGTCGCCGGCCTTGAGCGGGTAGGAGAGGGTGCTCTCGCCTTGGGCCAGCGTACCCAGCATCAGACCCCGGTGGGTGACCGACTTATCGCCTGGAACGCGCAGGCTGCCGCGAAGAGATTTGGTGGGGATAATCAACCGATCCATATGTCCAAACGGGATTATAGCCGCTTCTTACCCGAGAACGGTGTTGGGGCGAGGGTCAAGACCGCCGATCAGGGTGGGCGCTGCGCTGCAAGAATTTTTGTCGCAAACAGCATCCGCACCCCAAAATGCCGATACTCTAAAGCAGTTCTTATCAAACCGGGTTTATAGTGTCTACCTATGGATGCTGCACTCAACGGCCCTGAGCCGCGCTATTGGGAGAAGATTCGCACCGTCGCAGACACGCTGCGTGAACTCGAGGGGCTGATCATCATCGTTTCGCATGTAGACCCCGATGGCGATGCCATCGGTTCCTCGCTGGGGTTGGCCAGGGCCCTCAAGACGTTAGATAAAAAAGTGACCTGGATCGCCGACCCGCCGCGCTACCTGCGCTTTCTGGTCAAGGAAGACGAATACAGCGATCCCATTAACCACGTGCCGGTGGGGGCCACCCTGGTGGTGCTGGACTCAGCCGAAGCAAACCGTGTGGCCGGTGCGCCGGTCGAGGGGTTTGTCATCAACATTGACCACCACGGCACCAATCCCCGTTTTGGCTATCTTTCGGTGGTAGACCCCTCCAAGGCCGCTACCGCACAGATGGTCAAGGATTTGATTGATGCGCTGGGGGTCACCTGGAACACCGAGATCGCCACTCCGGTATTGACCGGTCTGATTACCGACACCGGCAACTTCCGCTTTGCCAACACCACCCCCGAGGTACTGCATACGGCGGCGGAGCTGGTGGGGCACGGCGTTAAGCTGGCCGAACTCACCGACCGCCTGCAATGGCGTCCCACCAGTTACTTCAAGGCCATGGGAGCGGTGCTTTCCACGGTGGGGTTTCACTTTGGCGGACTGCTGGTGACGGCCCACATGCCCTCCGAGGTCACCGTAGAAGACTCCGACGACTTTGTGGGCATGATTCGCTATGCCGAAGGATGCCAGATTGCGGTTTTTTTACGCGAGCGTGAGGAGGGGGTGGTCAAGCTCAACATCCGCAGCAGGGGCGGAGTCTCGGCCCAAGCGGTCGCAGTAAAACTAGGTGGAGGAGGTCATGTGCCCGCTGCGGGGGCCACCTTGCGTGGCGTGACCTTGGAGGAGGCGTACCAGAAAGTGCTCTCCACGGTTGAGGAAGAGCTCAAGCGGGTGGGATATATCTAAGTGGTTCGGCACGTTGAATTTCGACCAACGAACGCTTATATGCCGACATAGATGCTCCTGCGCTCTGCGAGCCATCTCCTGGTAGCGAACCTCGAGCGGCACAAACTCCAGGCTGGCCCCGGTGATTCGGCCCTCGTCCACCAGCCTGCGGCGATAGCGCAAAGAAAAATCCCCCTCAGGATACCCTTGCGAGCCTTTCCCGAAGGGGGTGTCTGACCTGGATTACAGCCTAGCCTGCTGCCTTACCACGCTACGTGCAACGGCAGTCTCCCGCGCCCCGTTGACCACATCTGACCAGATGTCCTGCAAAAGGGCCGTTTCTTCGGGTGAATAGCCCTCGAAAAAGTCCGTGTCGCGGCGCACCTCGGCGATCACAGCCTCACGCTCCTCGAGGCTTTCCGTCATGGCAGCCCGGGTAAGAAAAGAGCGAACCTGTTCAAACGAGCGTTTCACGCCGAACTCCCAGACACGAGTAGGCGGGGGCACGGCCAGGGCAAAGCCCTCATGTATCAAAAAGTTCCTCACCTCGTTCCAGGTAGATATGCTGGCGATACCATTCACGGGGTGAATTGGCTAGCAGAGGCTCAAGCTCATCGCCCTCATCCCCCACCGCTTCGAGAAACTGAGGCCACAACCGATCGAACGCAGCGCGATCCCATGTACCCGTGGCGCGAAGCTCTTCAACCTCAGCGTATAGGTTTTTGAGACGTTCAAGGTTGGCTTCCTGAAAACGCTCGCGAACACCGGTCATGGCAAACTCAACTCCCCTCGTACCCTTTCAATCATAGCATAGCCGACGGGATCATGTTTTTTGAGCAGATCAGGTTCGTAGGTATACGCCGTGAAGCATTCAGCAAAGTACTCTTTGACCCCTGCTGAAGCACGAAAGGTAAGCGGCGTTCCGGATCTGGCAGCCTGCACGATCGCCCCCTCGAGGGCAGTACCAAATATCCTTTGCTTATAAACGTGGTGAGCCAGTTCGTGAATCAGGCTGCGCCGTATCGCTTCCAGGATAGTGGGGGCCAGAGCGGATACGGTACGGGTCTTCCCCAAGCTAAATTCTTGCGCATAAGTATGATCGGCCCGGCGTGCATTGACCCATAACTCCTGGGTATCTTCGTCGTACTCGCCATTGATCTGACGGTTTCCCACTGTTTTTGCCCTTACCACGTCCAGGCGGCTTAGAGGATGCCGTCGCAAAAACCCTTCCAGCCCTGCAGTGTTGATGGCTCGAAACACCTGTCTGGTCTTGTTGCGTGACAGTACGCTGCTAGAAGCAAGAATATGGACGCCAAGCTGAACGTTTTCTTGTTGCACGGTCTCTATGCTATTAGAGGAAGCCACCCCCACCACCTTATATCCACAATTCACTACCTTCCCCGCTGGAGCCCCAGGAGCTGTCTTGCCTGTCTCAGCGATCCGCTTCCACTTCAAGAGGTTTGCGACTGTGCTTGACACCTGCACAGCGGGCATCTACCATTTCAAGGAACCTTGCTTTTAGCAAGTTGTTCTTCTATCCAGAGCAGTGGAGGGAACGGCCCGACGAAACTGCGGCAACCTGCGGGAACCATCGCCCAT
Source organism: uncultured Meiothermus sp. (assembly GCF_937863175.1). GTDB lineage: Bacteria > Deinococcota > Deinococci > Deinococcales > Thermaceae > Meiothermus. Next base: position 7,782 of record NZ_CALMCQ010000185.1, read on the forward strand.
TACCGATGCGTTCCTGCGCTTGGTGCCAAATCCGCCCCGGCGGTCGCTAGGCACAGCAAAGACCCAGGGGAAAGATGGAAGAAGGGAGTCCCATGCAGCCCTTCTTCATGCAGAGCCGAAGGAGGGTTTTTGTATGGACTTTGCCAGTTTAGCTGTTTTGAGTGGGCTTTCCGACCACGACCCCCATAACGCGGTGGGAGTACCGATTTACGCGACGGCTGCGTATGGGTTTGAGGACTTGGAAGACGGAGCCCACAAGTTTTCGACCCATCAGGGCTATACCTACACCCGCCTCCAGAACCCCACGGTCGCAGCCCTCGAGGTTCGCCTGACTGCCCTGGAAAGCGCAGTTGGAGCGGTCTGCCTGGCCTCGGGACAGGCGGCCAGTTTTGCCACCCTGCTGGCTCTGGTGCATGCGGGCGATGAAATTGTGGCCAGTTCCGGTTTGTTTGGTGGAACGGTGGGACTCCTGAACCAGGTATTTGGGCTGATGGGCGTCCAGGTGCATTTTGTGGAGCCTGAGGTAGAGACGGTACGGGCGGTTTTGAATGAAAAAACCAGGGCTGTTTTTGTGGAAGTGCTGGGGAACCCCTCCCTCGAGCTTCCCGACCTGCAAGGTCTAGCCAGCCTTTGCGAGGAACACCAAATTGCGCTGGTGGTGGACAATACCTTTGGGGCAGTAGGGGCGCTGGCCCGGCCCTTAGAACACGGAGCGCATGTGGTCGTTCACAGCCTGACCAAGTGGGCCAGTGGACACGGCTCGATCCTGGGCGGGGCGGTACTGTCGCGGGAAACCCAGGTCTGGCAGAACTACCCGCAGTTCACCCGCCCGGATGCCCAGGGTCGAATACCCTGGGAACACTTTGGGACACGATGTTTCTTGGAGCGGGTGCGCCAGTTGGGTCTGTCATTGGGCGGGATGGTGCTCTCGCCGTTCAACGCATATTTGCTGTTTCAGGGCCTCGAGACCCTCGAGCTGCGTATAGAGCGGGCGTGTAAAAATTCGCTGGCCGTGGCCCAGTGGCTCCTGGCGCAGCCACAGGTGGCCTGGGTACGCTATCCGGGCCTCTCCTCCGACCCGGCCCACCCCAGGGCCACCCAGTATCTGCGCGGTGGGTCTGGCAGCATCCTGACCTTTGGAATTCGGGGTGGGATGGAGGGAGCCAGCCGCTTTCTGGCCAGTCTGAAAATACTCCAGGCGCCCAACGTGGGCGATGTCCGCTCCCTGGTCGTGCACCCCTGGACCACCACCCACGCCCGAATCGCCGAGGAAGCCCGCCTGGCAGCGGGGGTCAAACCCGAGATGATTCGCTTCTCGGTGGGGCTGGAGAGTCCAGGCGATATCCAGAAACTGCTGGCGGAGGGCCTGGCCGCAGTGGAGATGGTGGGGTATGAAGATTAGTCCCCTGCAAAGCGCCAGGCCGGCCATCTCGTTCGAGTTTTTCCCACCCAGAACCCCCCAGGGCGAGGCAGCGCTGTTTCGTACGCTGCACGAGTTAAAGCCCCTGAAACCCGCCTTTGTGTCCATCACCTATGGGGCCGGGGGGAGTGAGCGGGGCAAAACCACCGACTGGGCAGCCCGCATTCAGAACGAGGTGGGACTGACCGCCATGGCCCACCTGACCTGTGCAGGCAGTACACGGGAGGAATTGCAGGCCATTTTGCACGAGTATGCCCGAATTGGGGTACGCAACATCATGGCCGTGCGGGGCGACCCGCCCAGAGGCTCGAGGGAATTCCAGCCAGTGGCCGGTGGGTTCCGCTATGCTTCCGAGCTAGTTGCCCTGATTCGCTCCGAGTTCGACCATACCTTTGCGGTAGCGGGTGGGGGTTATCCTGAAGGACACCCGGAGGCGCTTAGCCTCGAGGCCGATCTGCAAAACCTTAAAAGAAAAGTGGACAGTGGGCTGGACTTCGTTGTAACCCAGCTCTTTTTCAACAATGCACTGTACTTTGGTTTTGTTGAACGCGCCTACCGCATGGGTATTGCGGTGCCGATTGTGCCGGGCCTGATGCCCATCACCGATCTGGCCCAGATTCGCCGCTTTATGGATATGTGCGGGGCCAGCATTCCCGGGCCGCTGCTCACCAGACTAGAGAAAGCCCAGACCCCCCAGGAGGTGCTGGAAATTGGGGTTGAGCATACCACCCGCCAGGTACAGGAATTGCTGGAGGCCGGGGTTCCGGGCATTCATCTCTACACCCTCAACAAATCGCCGGCCACCCGGTGGGTTATGCAAAATCTGCAAGCGGTGCTGCGGTAATTGCTACGGCTGTGACAGACCCCCGGTATCGCAGGCTTTAGATACACCTGCCCCAAACGGGAGCAAGGGGTATGGTCTGGGGTGCAAAAAAAGAGCCGCCGAAAAACTCAATCATGAGAAAGCGTGCTCTACTCGCGAACCAAAGACAGTAACGCCTCCGTAACGCCTCTTGCATTATTCTCAACCGTGAAGTAACCCGTCCTGGCCAGGGGTGGAGCTTCACACCGCACCATAGCGGGGTTGGCCTGCATTGAAGTTGGGGTTGAGAGGGGTGTCTGCAAAGGGGTGCAGGTAGAGGACCTGAGGGTAGGGAGGGGCCGACTATGGCAAAGTCTGGCGTGCTGATTGCAGCGGAAGTGACACCGCATCCTGGACAGGCCCAGCAGGCTGCGAGGGCCTTGCAGGGGTTGGGGTTTCGGGTACTGCACTCCGGCTCCACCCTAAGTGTGCAGGCGCCCCAGACGCTCTGGCGCGAGACTTTTGGAGTTCGCTTTATACGGCAGAAAAAAGGAGTCTTGAAAGAAACCGGCCTCACTCGAGCCTACGCGGCTCCGCGCCTCGAAACCCTGCACATTCCCCCTGCGCTCGAGGACTGGATTGCGGATATCGCCTTTATTGTGCCGCCCGAGTGGTTTACCTGAAGCTGATTGTGGGTGCACTTCCTGGGCTGCAACGACCTCTCTTTCTGCTACGTGCTGGTTTGGCCTGACCCCAGTTAAGAGTTCTCAAAGGAGGGATGGTATGGCTAGAAGCCGAGTTAAAGCAAAAAGTACCAGCCGCAGAAAGCGGGTGCGTATCGAGCAGGAGAATGTGGTGTTTGAGGCGGTGCTGCGGCCCGAGGAAGAAGGACGCTCGCTTTTTGCCCCCAACGCGGTGTTGAGTGCCGAGACCCTGGATGCGTATCGTCCCCCGGTGGGAAGTGCCCAGATGGCGGCAATGCAGTTGCAGGAACTGGGCTTCAAGGTGCGGCACGTGGGCACCTTCTCGATTAGCGCAGAAGGCCCGCGACGTTTGTGGGAAAAGGTGTTTAAGACCAGGGTGGGGACACGTACCCAGTTGTTGAGCGAGGCCCACCCCGAGATTGGTGAGATCACCTACTGGTCACACTTACCCGAAACCCCTTTCACCATTCCGGAGCAAATGGCTCCGCTGATCGAGCGGGCCTACCCGCAGTGGCCCCCGACCTTCTTCCAGTCGCCCCTACCCCCCAGGGTGAAATACCACCATCTGCAGGTGCCGGGCGATGTGGGGATGATCTGCCGCTCGCCCCTGGTGCACAAACACGACGTGACCGGAAAAGGGGTTCTGGTGGCGATGCCCGATACCGGCTTCTACAAACATCCCTTCTATGCCTGGCACGGCTACAACTACCAGGCCACGCTGTCTCCCGATGCGATTCGGGTCGAGCGTGATGAGGTAGGGCACGGCACTGCCGAGGCTGCCAACATTTTTGCCAATGCGCCGGACATTGACTTTATTGGCGTCAAGATGGGCGCCAATGCCACTCTGGCCTTTAAGACCGCCTCCGATCTTTTTCCGGCGGTAATGACCAACAGCTGGGGCTATGACATTCGCACCGCACCGCTGCCCAATTTCCTGAAGCCCCTCGAGGCCGCCGTAATCGAAGCCGTACGAGACCGGGGCATCGTGGTGTGTTTTTCGGCGGGCAACGGACACTTTGGCTTCCCGGCCCAGATGCCCGAAGTGATTGCGGTGGGCGGGGTGTATGCCAAGACTACCCTGGCAGGCAACGATTTTGCCATGGATGCTTCCAACTATGCCAGCAGCTTTGATAGCCCCATCTATCCGGGGCGGCATGTGCCGGATGTGTGTGGGCTGGTGGGAATGCAGCCCAGAGGCATCTACATCATGTTGCCCGTAGAGCCGGGCTGCCAGATTGACACCGGGCTGGCGGGTGGGGCTTTCCCCAATGGAGACGAGACCGCAGCCAACGATGCCTGGGCCGTGATCAGCGGAACGAGTGCGTCCTCGCCGCAGATTGCCGGGGTGTGCGCCTTGCTCAAACAGGTTCAGCCTGGTTTGTCGCCCAGCCTGGTCAAGGCCATTTTGCGGGCCTCGGCGCGGGATGTGAAAACCGGACAGAGCCAGCAGGGCCAGCCTGCCGGAGAGGGCCACGACGGTGCTACCGGGGCTGGGCTGGTGGATGCCCATGAGGCTTACAAGCTGGCCCGTTCGGTGGTGGTGCGTGACCTCCAGACCATCCCGCCACCCCGCTAGGGGGGCCGTTGGTGTGGGATTGGGCCGTAGGCAATCTACCCAGAGTGGTTCCCGGAATGAATCCAGCACTCCCCGAAAGCCAAAAAACTGTACAGAACTCTATTTTTGCCACTGATACCAGTGGCAAAAATAGAGGGCACCGCGATATAGCCTCCAGATACGGTTTGAATATTTGTGAAAGGTGCGGTGGGGTGCTTCCAGGGGATGCTCGCTGCATCCTGCTCATCGAACCTGGAGCAGATAGGCCCGGTAAATTTGACAACCTCAACCGGGTGCGGCTTAGAGGAATGCAAACCTATGAAACTGGATGACCTGATAGCCAAGCGGTTTCTTTGTGGCAAATGTCAGTCTGGCGGAGCCCTGGTCAAGCGGTTTGCTGCAACTGGAACGGGGCTCTCGAGGATGTTTGATATCGAGCACAACGTTTTTATCGCCGCCTCGTGTGAGAATTGCGGCTATACCGAGGTGTACAACCCTGAAGTACTGGAAGGCAAGGATGATCTGGGTGCGGTGATGGATTTATTGTTTGGCGGGTAGGAAATGGCTACCAAACCTCCCAAAAAACCTTTGAGAAACCTGCGGCGTTATGGTCTGGCCACGGTGGGTGTTGTGGCGGCTGTAGGGGGTGTGGCTGGTAATCTGGGCTCAATCATTGACCTGTTCGAGCGCTTTTTTGGCCCAGAGGAAAACACCAGGGAAGCAACCTTGCCCAGTGTACCCATCGCCGGGGCCTGGCAGGCCGAGGTGAGGTATGACTGGGGAGCCAAACATACCGAGCGGTTCAACTTCAGGGTGGAGGGTAGCGAGGTGGGGGGAACCGCTACTTACCTGGGCCGGGCGCGGGGCATCCTCGAGGGCAAGATGGCCGGAGAAAAGCTCACGTTTGTCCTCAAAACCCAGGAAGTTCTGGGCGATAGCCCATCCAGAGCGGTGCTGCACCAGTACCGGGGTATAGCCACACCCGACCGGATTCGCTTCGTACTTCAGACGACCGGTGGCTACACTGAGCATCTGCCGGTAGAGTTTACGGCCCAGCGAGTCCCCTGACTTATCCACAGGGTTCTGGACAGAAGAATCGAACCCAATGGGGCGATGTGTGCTTCAGTTGTAAGCACCAGGGCAAGGGTTTTGGCTTGCCGACGGGTATAACTGGCGCGGGGAAACCCCCGATAAACTCCGGGGATAGGTTTTTGCAGTGTGAAAGCCAGTGATCTTTTCTCGAGCTATATTTAGGGGCAAAATGGAGGGGAATGCAAACCACGGTTACGGCCCCAGCTACCCAAAGCCTGACCCACTCGAGCCCCGGTTCCCAGGTGTTGATGCGTGGACTGCTTTTTACACCCTCCATTCCGCGCTATGCAGCCGCCAGGCTGTTGGGTAAGCGATACCCTCCCAGGGCGCTCTCCCTTCAACTGGCAACCCTATCTGAACCCGAACGCCCCCAGGGCTTCGAGCGTCTCAAGGTGCGGCTCTCGGGCATCTGTGGGAGCGATCTGGCGTTGCTCTACGGTAAACAAGCCCCCACTCTCTCGGGGATGTTCTCCTTTCCAGCCGTACTGGGACACGAAATTTTGGCCGAACTGGGGGGGGTGCGGGTGGCAGTCAATCCGGTACTGGCCTGCCATGAGCGCGGTCTGTCGGACTGCCCGGCTTGTGCCAGGGGCGACGATCATCTGTGCTTCAACGTGGCCGAGGGCAACTATGCTCCTGGCATGATGGGTTTTTGCCAAGACCTGGGGGGTGGTTGGGCCCAGCGCATGGTGGCCCACCGCGAACGCATCTTTCCCATAGACGAATCGGTGCCCGACGAACGCGCAGTGCTGACGGAACCCGCAGCAGTGGTACTGCATGGGCTGCGGCAGGTTTGGAGTAAAGGAAAGGTTCAGACCGGTCTCAGGGCACAAAGCCCAGAGGGTTTGGAGCTGCCTGCCGATACCATGGACTGGCCTGCGCAGATTCTGGTAATCGGGGCTGGAACCATTGGACTGCTGGCCATCAAGGTGCTGCGGGTGCTGGGCTTCGACCGATCATTGTACGCAGTAGCCCGCCACAACCGCCAGGCCGAACTCGCCAAGCTATTCGGCGCCAACAAAATATTCCCCAACACCCAGGCTGCCCAGGAAGCTGCCGGGGCCAGACGTTATCGGGGCATCCTGGGGACTACCTCCTGGCGCGGCGGTTTTGAGGGGGTGGTGGAGGCTTCCGGTTCCCCAGGAGGCTTGCAAGAGGCCAGTTGGGCGGTGCGCGAAGGAGGACGGATCCTGCTGCTG
>NZ_CALMCQ010000186.1 GCF_937863175.1 uncultured Meiothermus sp.
GACCCGGAGGCTCTCTTTTTGAATCCGGGAGCACCCCCCTCCCGGATGGTCGGCGAAAAAAGCGTCTCCCTTTGGTCGGGTTCCGAATCTGGTATTATTCCTTGCGTTCGTCCACAGCCTCACCCGACTGCGCAGCACGCTCGTCCTCGGCGCGGGCGGCAGCATCGGCAGCTGCCCTGGCCTCAGCGGCCTCCCTGGCAGCCAGGGTACGGGCTTCCACATCCTCATTGAGGCGCTTGCGGTCGCCCCGGATACGAGCGGCCTTGCCACGCAGTTCGCGCAGATAGTAGAGTTTGGCCCGCCGCACCTTGCCCCGGCTTACCACCTGTACGCTATCAATGAGGGGGGAGTTGAAGGGAAAAACCCGCTCTACCCCTTCGTTGAAGGAAATTTTGCGCACCGTGAAAGCGCTGTTAAAGCCATTGCGCTTGACCTTGAGCACCACCCCTTCATAGGCCTGCACACGGGTACGGCTGCCTTCGACTACCTTGTAGTTGACCTTTACAGTATCGCCCGGTTTGAACTGGGGGATGTCGGTACGGGTGTACTTTTTTTCCACAACTTTAAGCAAAGCACCACGGTTCATGGCCTGACTCCTTACTCCAGCGGAACCTACTCATACGCCTTTTGCCAGCGGCAAACACTGCGGGTTCATGGATTTTTGCCCTGAAGCGTATCCGCAGTGCAGATACTCGGGACAGGTCAGCAAGTTGTGATTCTAGCAGCCGACGGAGGAGTTGTCAAAGCAAAAAAAGACTTTGAACGGGGCCACCGCAAAGTCGCCCTTTTACCAAAAACGGTAAGACTCCTGGGACTTGTCCACAACTGCTCAATCGTCCACTTCCAACCAGACCAGATCCTTGGCTGTTAACTCTGCTTTTTCCAGCAAGTCCGGGCGACGCTGCCGGGTGCGCCGCAGGGCTTGTTTGCGTCGCCACTCGGCAATTCTGGCGTGGTGGCCCGAGGTCAGGATTTCAGGCACTACCAGACCCCGGAACTCCGGGGGGCGGGTGTACTGGGGGTAGTCGAGCAGGCCGGTGGAAAAAGAGTCCTGCTGGTGGCTTTCTGCTTCCTTGATCACACCCGGAATCAGGCGGGCGGTGGCCTCGAGTATCACCAGTGCCCCTAGCTCACCCCCCATCAGGACATAATCGCCAATTGAGACTTCCCTGGTTACAAAGTGTTCCACCCGCGCATCGATCCCTTCATAACGCCCACAGACCAGTACCAGATGTGATCTGGTAGCCAGCTCTTCGGCCAACCTCTGGGTGAAGGGCTGCCCGGCAGGGGTCAGCAGGATTTTCTCATCGGCAGGGCCAGCGGCCTCGAGCGCCCGTACCACCACATCTACCCGCATCACCATACCCGCCCCACCCCCATACGGGGTGTCGTCTACCGTGTGGTGCTTGTTCTCGGCGTGGTCACGGATATCCCGGATGTCTACTTCAATCAAACCCTTCTCTATTGCCTTCTGGAGAATGGACTCGTGTATCCAGGGCTGAATCAGATCGGGAAATAGCGTCAGGATAGTGTATTTCATGGTAAGCCCGTGCTTCTACTCGAGCAAACCCGGTATCGCTGCGATATAAATGCCGTCGGGCTCGATCTTCACATAAGGCGCCTGGAAGGGCACCATATAGGTCTTGCTCTGGGCCCGCAACGAGTTGCCTCTGGCCTTGATGATCAGCAGGTCTTGCACGCCGTCCTCCACGCCTACCACTTCACCAAACGGCTCGCCGTCCACAAAAACGGGCCGGCCTATCAATTCAAAGTAATAGTATTCCCCTTCCTCCAGTACAGGCAGGTCGTCCTGGTCGGCATACACCCGCAACCCGGCCAGTCGCTCGGCCTCCTGGCGGTTTTGCACACTGGACAAATACAGCACAATCTCGTTATTCTGCTGCTCAATCTCTTCAATAACCCGGTAGCCCAGACCCTCCAGATACACCCTGTCGAGGTCGAATACCACCGTCTCGCCCCTAAATTTGAGGCCGCCGTCCATACCATAAGATTTTCCGATACGTCCAATTTCAATTCGTTTCATACCTGAGCTAAAAGGGGGCTCGAGCCTATATGCTGCGCCATCCTGAGTTTGATTACTGCAAAAGGCCCATCTGTCCATCCCCACGGCAGCCGGCGCAGTATCCCAGTCTATTCCGAGTCGGTTGCCGCAACGAACCTATGTGGGGTCGAAGGACACTGCATTCAAACATCCGCGTTACCTTACTTCCACACTCACCCGCCCCTTGGCGAACGAACGCACCACCGTGCGAATGCTCTCGATCACGCGGCCCTGCCGTCCGATGATGCGGCCCTTGTCTTCGGAATGGGTTTCCACGTAGTAAACCAGCCCATCGCGGCCCCGGCGTTCGTCTACCCGAATGGAGGACGGATGATCTACCACTGCCTTGGCAAGGTATTCCACGAGGTCTTTCATAGAGAATAGCTTATAGCGAATAGCCGATAGCTGATAGCCTGGATGGCATTGTTTCAAACTGGACGACCCCCCAGCGGCTGAGGGGTCGGTAGTTCAAGCCCCTGCATAACGGCAATGATCAGCCCCATGCATGCAGGTGGGTAGTAGGCCGCCGAATCTAAGCGCTGGCTTGTTTGATGAGCTTCTTTACAGTTTCGGTGGGCTGTGCTCCCACACCCAGCCAGTACTGTACGCGCTCCTGGTCGAGCTTGAGCCAGTCCCTGGTGGACTTGCGGGGGTCGTAGTACCCGATGCGCTCGATGTAGCCACCGTCGCGCTTGGCGCGGCTGTCCACCACCACGATGCGGTAGTGTGGGTTGGCTTTGGAACCGAAACGAGAGAGGCGAATCTTGGTCATGTTTTTCTCCTATTTTCCTTTGTCTACAGCGGTATTTGTTTTGTTGCAGGTCTTGCGCCAAGAGAGGTGCGACATACGACGTGCAACCTGAGACCTATCTTCTAAA
>NZ_CALMCQ010000187.1 GCF_937863175.1 uncultured Meiothermus sp.
AGATCGGGCAGGAGCGGAAAACCCCGGTTGGCAAATACTGCCCCTATGCCCAGCCTTTCCCGCAACTGTGAGATCAGATCCAGCATGGCAAACCGATCCTGCGGGAACAGGGTAGCGGTATCGAGGGTATCCAGGAATAATCCCACAAACCCCTGAAGCATCGCCTTTTGCGCTTCGTCCAGTCGGCTCTTAACCCAATCGGGATGACCGGGGTCTACATAAACGGTATCCCAGTCCAGGTTACGGGCGTCGCGGTGCCAGGGCGAGGGGACGGGTTGGTCTTCGCCCAAACTCAAGTAGGCCAGAGGTTGGGTTTGCTGTCTACGCAAAAAGGTCAGTTCCTCTGGTGTGTAAGCCCAGGGCTGCAACACCACTTTTTGGTAGCGACACAACTGCTCTAGCCGACCCTGCCCATAGTAAAAAGCCAGTGGTCTTGCTTTGGTTGGCAGGGCATTCATCGTTCCGCCTACTGGTAGTTGCGAAGCTCACGCAAAACCGGCAAAGCCACCAACAACAAATAAATGGTAAAGACCCCAGATCCCAACAGATAACTCAAAGATTCATTAAGGGGCAGTAAGCCCTGCTGGGAAAGACCAAAGGCCGCAACATACACCGTCAGGGCCAGCATCATGCCCAACAATACCCGCAAGGTGCGGTTCATGGAGGTGAGGGTGAAGGCCACAAAAAAACCCAGACCAAGAAGAAAATTGGCTACCAGAAATATCTGGGCCTGCGAATCCTGGAGATTGAAAAAGGCAAGCGCCAGCAGGCTAAGTGCCAGCAAGAGCAGTCCATATGAGGCCAGCACGGATAAAAAGATGCGGTTAACATTGCGGGCAAACACACCTAGATCGTTGGTACTGGCCAGCAAGAGGCTCATGCGCTCCAGAAACACCCGCAGTTGCCACTCCAGCCCCCCCATGCTCAGTACCAGCGGAACCACCGCCAGACCCGATGCGATAGGGGTATTGGTAATCCAGTGCCAGAAAGGATTGAGGAACACAAAAATTGCGCTCAGCAACCCATACAGCATAAGCGGGAGGGTATCCAGCCAGTCGCCCCGCTGCAACACTTTCCAGGGGGAATGGGTGGTCTTGGCCCGGACTGTGATCAGGGCGGCCACAAAACCAAGCAGCACCGATACCATCATCACCATGGTCGTAGCGGCTGCACCCAGCACACCTGGAGCCAGCAGGAATAGCATCCCCGACAAAACCGCGGGTGAGGTAGCCGCCAGTAGCCACAGTTCACGCTTGTACAGAAGCAGGATTCCCGAGGCCATGTGGTAGGCCATCTGCAAAACCACCAGCGCCACCAACGCAAGGCTTCCTTGAATGATCGGGGGAATCAGGGCCGCCAGCCCCAACCCCACAAGCATCATCGTGCGCAGCAACAGGCGGGCCTCGGGCACAAAACCTCGACCCATCAACACATAAGCCAGGCGAATCATGCCCTGGCTCCACGACCAACCCAGGATGGCGGACAATATCAGTCCTAAGGTGGCTTCCTGGGCACCGACCCAGGCAAAAATCGCTGGATAAAACAACCCGGGCATCGCGTAAAACAGCCCATGCGAAAGCTCCCGAAGGGTATTGGAGAGCTTGTAAACCCTGTGCTTAGCTGGGGTGTGCTTGCGAGGCACAGTGCGAAAGAGGGTTTCGGCCAACTCGAATACGTTGGCGTAGCCGTAGCGCTCGAGCACCATCCGGTCGTTGTAGCCGTGTGCCTCCAACGCTGCTGCAATCTGTTGCGAATCCACCGAAGTTTCGCACACCGGCCCAAGGTGCTGCACCAACTGGGCCAGGCGGTTGGATGCAGTGGGCAGGGCCTTGCCCGTCCGAGTATAGCTGGGCAGTACCGCAACCCCCCGATCCTCAAAAAACTCAGTGCGCTGGCTCATGCCAACAAACCCCCCATACCGGTGGGGTGTGTCCCAAAATCGCACTGGCTCAACGGCCTTGAGGTTCTACCTATTTTTACCACCAGGGTCAACCACAGAAAATGAGCGCTGCGCAGTTCTTTGATTTTTATGCGTCCAGGTACTTTTTGCGAAAACCGCTCAAGGCTGCCCCGCAATAAGTTTGTGAAATCCATGAAGCTCGTAGGCCAGGCCGCACGACCACAGGCGCCGCACCCCGACACATGTCGAGTCTGATTCAGTGGTGAAGATTCTGTGGAAACCCCTGGCTTCATGAATCAACCTCAGGCAAGCCCATTTTCAGCTCCCCGAGGCTACCAGTAAATCACTCTCGGTTGGTGTCTTCGGTTCGGTAGGGGTCTTACGTGAATTCGAAGAAAAAACCACGTCGTGGTACATTTTGCGATAGTCGTTCAGAAAGCGCTCGAGGGTGAAGTACTTGAGCACCCTGGCCCGTGCCGCTTTGCCCATCTCGATGCGGCGATGGGAGTCAACCAGCAACTCAGTACAGGCCTCACCCATGGCCTGGGGGTCGCGGGCTGGCACCAGAATACCCGCATCGCCCACCGCTTCGCTGACCCCACCCACATCGGTCGAGACCGTGGCCCGTTCACACGACATGGCTTCAATTACGGCATAAGGGAAGCTCTCCGAGATACTGCTCAAAACTGCTACGTGCCCGGCCTGATAGCCCAGTGCAGCTGGGGAGATGCGGCCTTCGAAGGTCGCAGCCCCCTGCAAACCCAACTCCTCGATCAGCCTTTCGCAGCTTTCGCGGTAGCGCTCGTTGCCAGTGGGTGTGGGGCCAAACATCCGCAAACGGGCGTTGGGCACATGCTTTTTGGTATAGGCAAATGACTCGATCAGGGTGTGTAGATCTTTGAGCGGGTCAATACGCCCCACAAAGGTTAGCGTGGGAACTTCAGGCTCCCCTGCGGGCGGTGGAAACTGCCCTGGGTCAATCCCATTGTGAATGGGGCGAATTGAAGAGGGGAACGCCCCGTTGCGCTCCTCCCAGCGACGATTGTAATCCGATACCGGCACGATTAAATCGGCCATCCGGTATGCAGTACTCGATAGTAAACGGAAGAAGTTGAGAATCAGGGTCTGCACCGCCGGGCTGTATGGAGCCTGCAAATAGCTCAGATACCGCTCCCGCAAATAGACCCCGTGTTCGGTCAGGACAAAGGGCGTGGCATCATGCCATTTGCCCATCATCGCCACAATTGCCGCCGGGCCGTTGGAGACCGCGTGGTAGACGTTGGCTTTGGGGGGGATCATCCGCAAGGGTCGCAGCAGGTGCTCGAGCAACTGTGAGGCCAGCAGAGCATCCTGCAAGGTCAGGTTTGGCAACGGGCCGGATGCAGGGTCGTGCGGCTGGTGGCTCTTCCAGGCTTTGATTAGGCGTCCCAGCGAGGCTTCGCTCAGCAGGGCCGCGCCCAGATCGGCTTGCTGAGCATAGCCGGCCATGGCCCGCAAGGCCCACAGAAAATAGGTAGTACCCCAGTTGGGCTGGGTCAGGGCAGTCACGAAGCTGTGGTGTACCTGGTCAAACCAACGTGAAGAACGGTTCTTTGATCGCCCCCGCCGTACTGTGTTCCAAAGGGGAAAGTTGACCACGCCCTTCAGGTTTGGTGGCACAGGGTAGACATTGGTCTCCAGTCCATTGCCGGTAAGGGCAATCACCTCGAATTCGAAATTGCTCAGGCCTCGAATGAGTTGATCGCACCACACACTCACCCCACCCACAACAAAGGGATAGGTTCCTTCCGTGATTAGAGCAATCTTCATCGCTTTCCTCGAAGAACGTACTTGAGACCTGACAACTTATTCCGCCGGGGGAGTGTAACTGAAACTCCAGCTCTGCCCTCCAGAAAGATTGATTTTCGAAACGGTATCCCCCCCATACACCTGGCTAACCCCCTGCGTAGCCCCTGTGAAAAACAGTACACCCGACTGCCCCCCGGGCGCAGTGAATATAACCTGATTGGTGCTGCGATCCCAGGTAGCGGTAATACCTGCTTGCACCAGGTTGGTATGGCTGGTGCGTTCGGCCACATACTCGCCAATCTCGTCCCAGGAGGGGTTGAGCAGGGGGATGTTGTAGAACGAAGTATATTTCTCCATCAATCGGTTGAGGTAGTCAAACACCAGGCTGCGGCCTGGCGCGAACTCGCGCAGGTTGGCCTGGTGGAAGTAGTGCGAGGTGGCGCTGGTCTGTATGTGGTAGAGGGCCAGGTTGGTTTCCTGCTCGAGGATTTCCTCGTATGTGAGCGCTCGAGGCCAGAAGGGAAACTGTCCACCCGGGGCGTAGATGTAGTTGTAAAACGAGGTGGCTTCTTGCGGCGTGGTAACGGTGTAGGCAATATTGGTGGGCCAGACCGGGATCATCAGCAGGTTCTCGCGCAGGGGAATGCCACATATAGGGCAACGGGGACGGTGGCTGTTAACAGAGAAATTGCCGTGTATATAACGAATACCCAGTTCACGGGCACGATCAAGCAAATTGTTGTTCACACACATCAGCCCAAAGTCCTTGCGGGGCTCGTCTGCACCTGGGCCAGTTGATCCCGAAATGGCTGGGCACTCAGAGGGCAGGGCAGGCGGAATAAGGGGAGCCGGGGCCGGGCTCCGGTAC
>NZ_CALMCQ010000188.1 GCF_937863175.1 uncultured Meiothermus sp.
ATCGAGAACAAGCTCAAGTTCAGCCCCTACGTCAAAGAAGCGGTGGTTTTTGGCGACCAGAAGCCCTACATCACCGCTTTTATTAACGTAGACCCCCAGACCGTGGGCAAATGGGCCGAGGACAACCGGCTGGCCTACACCACCTACATAGATCTATCTCAGAAGCCACAGGTGGCCGATCTGATCCGCAAGGAGGTTAAGGCTGTAAACGACGGGCTTCCTGAACACCTGCGGATCAAGCGCTTTGTACTGCTATACAAACTGCTCGATGCCGACGACGACGAGCTCACCCGTACCGGTAAGGTGCGCCGGAAGTTCATCATGCAGCGCTACCAGCCGATTGTGGACGGTCTCTACGGCAGAACCGACAAGGTGCGGGTAGACACCGAGTTCAAGTACCAGGATGGCACCGTGCAAAAAGTTTCGACGGATGTAAGCGTTCTGGTAGCGGACTCGAGCCAGGAACTGGTGGGCGCATGAAAAATCAGACCCCCACCGGTTGCAAGAAGGCAACATGAGCCCAATTGACTACCCCAATGCGATGCCCCGCACACCGGGGAACAGGTTCCATATGCACCAATCGGACTCGAGGGTTTGTAATACCGGGGGGTATAGTGATTGACTTTGTACAGAACCTCATTTCCGGGATCGCGGTAGGCTGTATCTATGCCCTGGCGGCACTGGGATTTGTGCTGGTCTATAAGTCCAGCCGGGTGATCAATTTTTCCAATGGGCAGTTTATCGCCATTGGGGCTTTTCTGGCCTATGCGCTGGCGGTATGGGCCAAGCTACCGGTTTTGCTGGCAGCCCTGCTGGGGATGTTGCTCACCGCTGGACTGGGATTTCTGGTAGAACGGGTTTTTTTGCGCAAGATGGTGGGGCAGCCGATTATCTCGGTGATTATGGTGACTATCGGGCTGGCCAGTGTGTTGGATGGATTAATGTATCTGACCCCGTTTGGCTCGGGCAATTTTACCTTCCCGCAGTTTCTGCCCCAGGGCGGCCTCAACCTGGGGGGTATCAGCATTTCGTATCCGCAACTTCTGGCGATTGGCTTTACCGCCCTTTTCCTGGTGTTGTTTGGTTGGTTTTTTCAGCGCTCGGTGTTGGGGGTCTCGATGCGGGCAGTGGCCGACGATCAGATGGCCTCGATGAGCGTGGGGGTCTCGGTGCAGCGGGTGTTCGCGCTGGCCTGGGCTGTGGCTGGCCTGACTGCGGCCGCAGCCGGCATCGTGGTGGGAACGGTGTCTGGCTTGAACCAGGACGGCCTGATTGCAATTGGACTGGCGGTTTTTCCAGCCGTGATTCTGGGCGGACTGGACTCCGTTCCGGGCGCGGTAGTGGGGGGCATCATCATCGGCATCTTGCAATCTTTCTCTACCGCCTATCTGGATGGGGTACTGAGTCAGGCCGGGTTGGTAGGGGGTGGCTCACAGTATGTGATGCCTTTTGTGGTTTTGCTGGTGATGCTGTGGTTCAAGCCACACGGGTTGTTTGGCACAGAGGAGATCGAGCGGGTATGACGCTGAACACTAAACACCTGCTGCCGAAAGCGGAAAGCCGGAAACCGAAAGCTAAAGGTGCGGTCGGTCTTGGCTTTCAGCCGTCAGCCTATAGCTTTCAGCATGCCGGAGGTGCTCATGCGTAACCCCTGGGCCCAGACCGGCAACTACCGTACCTCCTATGTGCAGGACACCACGATTTTCGCCAACTACCGCGAAATTGTGTCGCTGGTGCTGTTCCTGGTAGCCCTGTGCACCCTGCCGCTGTTTCTCGAGCGCTCGCAGGTGCTGGTGCTCAACTTCATCCTGATTTATGCCATTGCGGTGCTGGGGCTCAACATCACCACCGGATATGCGGGCCTGATCAGTGTAGGGCAAGCGGCTTTCATGGGCGTGGGAGCCTATACGGTGGCGCTGGCCGCACCTGACCTGCCGTTCTGGCTGACCATTCCACTGGGGGGTATTACGGCTGCCATCATTGGATTCATTGTGGGGATTCCCAGCCTGCGGGTGAAGCACCTCTATCTGGCCCTGGCTACGCTGGCCTTCCAAGAGATTTTTGTCTGGGTGGTGGGCCGCAGTCCGGCCCTGGCCCAGGGGGCTGCAATCCCGGTTGAGATGCGAAACTTTTTGGGCCTGGAGATCGGCTTCCGCAACCACAACTACTTCTGGTACTACATTATTTTGTTGGTGCTGGTGCTGATGGTGATTGCCTGGCGCAATCTGCTGCGGGGTAAGTATGGCCGCGCCTTAATCGCGGTACGCGACAATGACCGCGCTGCTGACGCGATGGGGATGGATCCAGGCCGTACTAAATTGATGGCTTTTGCGCTGGGAGCCTTCTACGGAGGTGTTGCGGGCGGTCTGTTGGCCTACATGCAGCGGGCGGTGGTGGTGGAAGAGTTCACCCTGGGCCGTTCGGTAGCGCTGCTGGCAATGGCGATTGTGGGCGGGCTGGGAACCGTGGTGGGCAGCCTGCTTGGCCCTGCCTTTATCGAGTTCTTGCGATTGTATATGGAACGGCTTTCAGAATGGATGAAAGCCAGCGCGTTCGTTCAGAATATTACCCCGGCAGGTGTGGACGTGGCCTCGGCCTTGCTGCCGCTCTCCTTCGGCCTGGTGATTGTGCTGTTCCTGATCTTCGAGCCAAGAGGGCTGTTTAACTGGTGGCGTCTCTTGCGAAGTTATTTCCGAACGTGGCCGTTCAAGTATTGAGGCCGGTAGTCAAGAGCCTCTTTGACCAACAATGGCAACATCGCGTAAGGCGCGTTGCAATTAGGGTAGAGCGACAGAGTACAGGAGGAGTTATGAAGCGAGTGATGGTTATAGCAGCGGTGGCTGTACTGGGACTGGCCATGGCCCAGGGGCGCACGGTTCACCTGCTGTGGTCGGGGGCCGTGACCGGGCCGACCTCGGATGTGGGGGGGCCCTATGGAGCAGGAATCGAAGACTACTGCAAACATGCCAACGAGCAACGTCTGATTCCCAATATCACCCTCAACTGCACCGTACGGGACGACCAGTACCAGAACCCCAACACCCAGCGCATTTTTGAAGAAGCGCTGGATCGGGCTAAACCTGCAATGTATCTGGGCTATTCCACCGGCGCGATGCTGCAACTTAAGCCACTCATCAACGAAGTGAAGATGCCAACCCTCCCGGCCTCGGCGCACATTGGCCTGATTGATCCACCCAACAACCAGTACATGTTTTTGCCGGTGAGCAGCTACTCCGAACAAGTAGTAGCCTTGATGGAATACATCAATCGCACCGACAAGAATGCCAGGATTGCACTGGTGGTCAACCCCAGCCCCTTCGGACGGGCGGTGGTGGATCATGCCCGCCGGGCAGCCCAGCGGCTAGGACAGACCATCGTGGATGTGCGTGAAGTGGGGGGCGGAAACCTGGATAATACCGCACTGCTGCGAGCCCTGGACGCCGCTGGAGCTGCTTATATCATCCACCAGAATGTGGCCGGGCCGGTGTCCAACATCCTCAAGGATGCCCAGCGTCTGGGCTTGAACCGCAAAATTCGCCAGATGGGGGCGGTGTATACGGGCGGGTCGGATCTAATTCGCCTGGCGGGCGATGCCGCAGAGGGCTTCTTGTGGGCCAGCAGCTACTTCACCCTGGACGAAAACACCCCCGGCATCAACCTGCAAAAACAACTGGCTCAGCGATACAACCGCAGCGCCGATACCCTTAACTCCACCAATTACACCGCAGGTATGCTGGCGGCCGCCATTGCAGTAGAAACCATGCGCCGTGCGGCCCAGCGATTCAATGGACGCGTTGACAACGAGACCGTTTACCAGGCACTGATCGGTATGAACGGCCCCAATGCTTTCAGGCCCGGCTTCGCGGTTTCGACCAAAGCAGGGATTGAGATTGACTTCACCCGCACCGAGCAGACCGGCGCAGAGGGCTTGCGGGTGTTGGAAGCCAGAGGCGGCAAGTTCGTTCCGGTGACCGATCCCTTTACCTCGGCACTCTTCCGTCAGGTGCGGAACCCATAAAGGAGGCTAAAAGTTGAAGGCCGAAAGTTTAAGCTTTTGGCCTTCGGCTTTCTGAGAGGTGATATGCGCCCCGAAGACCTGGGTAACATCCTGCTGGAAGTCAACAATATAGAGGTGGTTTACAAGGACATCATCCAGGTATTGCGGGGGGTGTCGCTCAAGGTGCCGGAGGGCCTGGTTACCGCTCTGCTGGGCTCCAACGGGGCAGGGAAGACCACCACGCTACGGGCCGTTTCGGGGCTGCTGGTTCCCGAGGATGGCAAGGTGGTGTCGGGCTCGATCCACTACCGGGGTGAAAACATTGCCAACAAACTACCCGAGCTGATTGTGCAGAAGGGGATTGTGCAGGTGCCAGAAGGGCGGCGGGTCTTCAAGCACCTCACCGTGGAGGAAAACCTGCGGGTGGGCTCGGCTACCCGGCGCGACGGAGTAAAGGTTCGGGAAGACCTCGAGCGAATCTACCACTACTTCCCCAAGCTGGGCCTGATCAAGACCCGCCTGGCAGGCTACTGCTCTGGGGGCGAACAGCAGATGCTGGCCATCGGACGGGCCCTGTTGGCAAATCCACAGCTACTGCTGCTGGATGAGCCCAGTCTGGGGCTGGCCCCCATGCTGGTGCGGGAAATTTTTGACATTGTGGCCCAGATCAATACCGAGGAAGGCGTCACGGTGCTGGTGGTGGAGCAAAATGCTCGAGTAGCGCTCTCGGTGGCCCATTATGGTTACATTATGGAGTCTGGGCGGATTGCACTGGAAGGCACCAGGGAATACCTGGAGACCAACCCCGATGTGAAGGAGTTTTATCTGGGGGTGGCCAAATCCGGTGGGCGCAAGAGCTTCAAGGATGTGAAGAGCTATCGTCGCCGCAAGCGGTTCATGTAGAAGCAGATGGCCGATAGCCTATAGCCGGTAGCTGAGGGCCTGACCTTCCAATAGCGATCGGCCACTGTCGTGCTTTACGCCACTTTTGTCCCCTGGGGGCAGCAGCAAAACAGCCCAAATCGTTATATGCGCGCCCATGATACGAGCGGTGGTATTACGCGGTGCACTGCAGGGGTTTTTCAGCGGCCCGGCCCGGTGGGTAGGGCAAATTCCTGACGGGGAGATACCTGGTAATACCCTTCATATGAAACCGCTGTAGTGAGCCTGGGGCCTATCCATGGGTGCGCCGTCCAGGGCTACCGTCGGCCCTGCGTTGCCTGTGCCCTTCTGGACTTCCCCGCCGGCCAGCGGCCTCCTCTCATCGAAAATACCATCCAGGTTACGCAACTGCTATAGATTTTTGCCCTTGTCAAGATTTTGCAAGATACATCAGCATTCGATAGGTACCCTTGCGTTACCATACTCCTCATGAGCGAAGCGGTACTCCCTTCCCAGGAGCAAATCATAGAGGCTTTGAAAGTGGTTAAAGACCCGGAAATTCCGGTCAATGTGGTGGATCTGGGGCTGGTATACGAGGTAGACGTAGGGGAGGACGGCGCGGTGGACATCACCATGACCCTCACCTCCATCGGCTGCCCTGCGCAGGATATCGTCAAGGCCGATGCCGAAATTGCCGTGATGCGCCTGGAAGGGGTTCATGCGGTCAACGTGGATTTTGTCTGGACACCCCCCTGGACGCCCGCCAGGATGACCGAAGACGGCAAACGCCAGATGCGGATGTTTGGCTTTAACGTCTAGACATTTCCAAAGTATGGGGTCATGGAACCTTGGTAGACATCTGGGCAATAGGCCCGTGACCGTTCTATTTGGCCGAGGGGCCGGGGTTGGCTAAACTCCGTGTGGTGCAGCTTGATCACTGGGGTTACATTCGGCTGGTAAACTCACGGTTGATGTAGAGCATCGGGTCGGTGGGATTGGCGCTAGCCACAATCAGTTTGTTGGCTTCCTCGCAGGCGAGTTCGAACAGCGCGGCATATTCCGAAGGGGCAATTACAACTTCCTTAAAGTCGGTTACGCCACGCTCGATAAACCAGAGGGTAATTTCTCTTAGCGCCGAATCGCCCCCCGCCCCAAATCGGGGGCCAAAGGCGTCCAGGCTCAGTACCCGGTGCTTGCCCTCGCGTACCAGGATGGCAAAACGGGCTTTGGCCCGCTGGTCTTGCCAGTCGGTAAGGTAGTTGACCACCGCTTCGGAGAAATTAACGCCCTTAAGGGTCTCCTTAAGGGCAGCCAGGGTTGCTCTGGGAGCGCCGCGACTGCCTACGAGTTCCATGTCTTTATTCTATAGGCGCGCCAACGGGGGTCGAGAATTTTTTATCACTGCCGGGAGCGGCTTATGCCGGATTCAAAAAGATAATCACCTCGTTTGCTACCTGAAGTCAGGCCAGCACGCCGGAGTGGATGAGGTGGTGGGCGGCAACTTTGAGGTCGACCCTGGCCCGCAAAGACCAGAAGGTCTTGACCTGCCCACGTGCAGGTCGAGGGAGCGGATCAGAGAGCTGAAGCTGGTCTCGATGCGTTTGCGCCGCCTGGATAAGGCATAAAACGGAGGGCCTTGGTTCTTCCCCTCGATCCCCCGCCAGGGGAAGGGGTGCGGCTGAGAACGTGGTCTTTAGGGCAGCATAAACGAGATGAGCTTGGTTTCCAGATACTCTTCCATGCCCCAGTGCCCACCTTCACGTCCCAGACCGGAGCTCTTGTAGCCGCCAAAAGGCAGGTTGGAGCCCATCGCGCTGGGTACGGGGTCGTTTACGCCCACGATGCCGTATTCCAGGGCCTCGGCCACGCGGAATGCGCGGGAGAGGTCTCTGGTCCAGACATAGGCGGCCAGGCCGTAGTCGGTGTGGTTGGCCCAGGCGATGGCCTGTTCTTCGTCCTCAAAGGGCATCAGGGGGGCGACCGGGCCAAAGGTCTCTTCTTCCAGGATGCGCATCCCTGGCTGAATACCTGTTAGTACCGTGGGCGCATACAGCAGCCCGCCCAGGGCCTTGCCCCCGGTGGCCACTCTGGCGCCTTTGGAGAGGGCATCTTCCACATGCGAGACCACTTTGTCCAGACCCTGTTGTTCGACCAGTGGCCCCACGCTGGTGCTGGCATCGAGCGGATCGCCCACCTTCAGGCCGCCTACGGCCTCGGCCAGGGCAGTGGCGTAGTCGGCCTCGAGCCTCTTGTGAACATAGATGCGGTTGGTGGTCACACAGGTCTGTCCGGCGTTGCGGTACTTGGAGAGCAGGGTAAAGTGTACGGCCTTTTCGATGTCGGCATCTTCGAAGATGATGAAGGGTGCATTCCCGCCGAGCTCGAGCGAGACCCGCTTGAGGGTCTCGGCCCCCTGGCGGTAGAGAATCTTGCCTACGGGCGTCGAGCCGGTAAAGGTGATCTTGCGGATGCGCATATCCTCCATCAAGACCCTGGAAACCGGCACCGGGTCGAGCGCGGGCAGCACTTGCAGGGTTCCGGCCGGGCCGCCCGCTTCCTCCCAGAGCCTGGCCATATAGAGCGCACACAACGGGGTTTGTTCGGCGGGTTTGATGATGATGGTACAACCTGCCGCCAGCGCGGGCGCAGCCTTGCGGGTAATCATGCTGGTGGGGAAGTTCCAGGGGGTGACCGCATACACCGGCCCCACCGGCTCGTAGACCGCCATCTGGCGCTTGTGGGGGAACCTCGAGTGAATCAACTCGCCGTTCACCCGGGTAGCTTCCTCGGCACACCATTCCACAAAACTGGCCGCATACAGTACTTCTCCCTTGGCCTCGGTGATGGGCTTGCCCATTTCCAAAGCCGTCAATCGCCCCAGTTCTTCCTGGTGGGCAATCAGCAGGTCGTTCCATTTGCGCAGAATTTTCCCGCGCTCGAACCCGGTCAGTTTTTTCCACTCCTTAAAGGCTGCCACAGCGGCGTCGGCGGCCATTTTTGCTTCGACCTCACCGCAATCGGCTACCTCGGCCACCCGGTCACCGCTGTAGGGGCTCTTGACCGCAAAGGTTTTGGGGGTTTTGTGCCACTTACCGCCCACATAGGCGCTGCTGGGGAAATGGAAGTCTTTGACCATAGCAATTCCTAGCATACTCCTGGGTTTCCAGGCTGGGGGTAGGGGAGTCTCGCAAATCAAAACCCTAGCGGTTGCGGGCGGGGTTCACCGTGATGGCTCGCCAGTCACGGTCGGCCAGCAGGGGCAGGGGGTCAATAACCTTGTAGTCGCAGGTGCGCCGACTGCCCGAGTACACCCCGAAGTGCAGATGTGGAGGGGTGGTGCGGGCATTGCCGGTACTGCCCACATAGCCCAGGACGGTACGGGTCGTGACCTTCTGACCCTCCTTGAGACCCGGTGCATAGCGCTCCAGATGGGCGTAATAGTAGCGCCGCCCGCCCGGCCCTACCACAAACACGTACAATCCCCCCAATTCCCCCTGTCCGATGCGCCAGACAAACCCGCTCGTGGCCGAGTAGACGGGGGTTCCCCTGGAGGCGAAGATGTCCTGCCCTTCGTGGGTTCGCCAGCCGCTGCGGGCTGCGCCAAAGGTGTTGGCGACCTCCCGCACCCGTGCGCCCTGCACGGGCATCGCCAGCCGTGCATCGGGCTCTCTGGGGAGCAAGGGCAGATAGCTTTGCAGTTTTTCGCGGTAGGCCGCCCAGCGTTCACGCTCTTTCTGCTCGGCTTCGGTACGGGGCTCAGAACGGCTCGAGGTCGTAGGGGTACATATGCTTCCAGGCCGTGCGTCGGGCTCGCCGCTACTGCTTTGTGCCAGGACTTCGCAACTTCCTAGCGTGAGTGTAAGCATCAGGGTGTAGCAGCCAATCTGCTTGACCAGAGGCATGGGTTTAGTTTGCTTCCTCGAGATGAGTTCTGCAAAAGAGCTGTTCAGGGGTCACTTAAGCAGCTACACTTGAATCAACGGTTCTACCGATGGGAGCCTTCGGTGCAAATATCGCTCAAGCAGCTGGTCTATTTTATTGCGGTAGCCGAGTCGGGCTCGATTTCCAAAGCCCTGACCTCACTAAATGTGACCCAGTCGGTAGTAACGGAGGCCATAAAAAAACTAGAAGATACTCTGGGCGCCGATCTCTTCACCCGACATGCCCGGGGGATGATTCTGACCCATGCCGGGCATCAATTTCTGCGCCATGCACATGAGGTACTGGCCGCCCTTCGCAACGCCGAACAGGCCATCCGCGAACGCCCCGATGCTACCAGCGGACAGCTTAACTTAGGTGTGACCAGCCTGGTGACGGCCTACTATCTGCCCTACCTGCTGGATCGCTTTGAGCGGGTGTTCCCCGGTATCCAGGTTACGATCGTGGAAGATCGCCGGGGATACATCGAGCATCTGCTAATTAATGGCGAGCTGGACGTAGCGGTAATGAATGTTTCGGTGGTGGACAAACAGGCCATCGAAACCCGCACCTTGCTAAAGGCTCCCTGGCGAGTCTGGCTGCCGGCCAACCACCCGCTGGTGCAGCGGGAAGCGGTGGCACTCAAAGACTTGCAGACCGAGCGCTTTTTATCCCTCAAGAACGACGAACTCGAGGAAGTTACCCAGCAGATCTACCGCTTGTGCGGTTTCCCCCAGGTTGCGGTACGCACCGATTCCATCGAGGCCATGCGCAGCCTGGTGGCGGTGGGCATTGGCGTGGCGGTGCTGCCCAACCTGATGTACCGGCCCTGGAGCCTGGAGGGCGATCGGCTGGAGTCGCGCCCCTTGCTCGAGGATTTGCCGCGCCTGGAGATTGGGGTGGCCTGGCGCAGAGGCAGCGCTCTGAGCGAGGCAGCCCGGCAGTTTTTGGTGGTGGTGGGCGAGCACAGCCGGGTACAGGAGTATGGCATGAACTATGGCGATTTGCTGAGCACGCACGAATAACCCCAGACCACCCATCTTTTTCCCCGATACCTCCTATATCTACAGGTTGCTTGTTTGGAGAATGCCTGGCCTATATGGTGTGGGTCAGTTCGACAGCTCGATTCACCTGGTGGGTGTCGCAAAGCCTTATGGGCTGTCGTATCGGGTTAAGGAGGGAGCATGAGAACACGATGGTTCTTGGCGATAGCAGGTCTGGCGATAGTGGCGGGTCTGGCGGTGGCACAACTTCCGGCCAGCCGGGCAAAACAATCGCTGGGGCAGAACGAGGGCCAGCTCAACATTCTGGCCTGGCCTGGCTATGTGGAGAATGGCTCCACCGACAAAAGTGCGGACTGGGTCTCGGGCTTCGAAAAAGAGACCGGCTGCAAGGTCACAGTCAAGGTCTTCAGCAGTTCCGACGAGGCCGTGCGTCTGATGAACCAGGGCGGCTACGACCTCGTCACCGCCTCTGGCGATGCCACCCAGCGCCTGATCGCCGGTAATGTGGTAGCCCCCATCAACTGGAACCTGGTTCCCAACACCCGCAACCTGGATCGCCGCCTGCTCAACTCGCCCTGGTATGTGGTCAATGGCGTGCGCTATGGGGTGCCCTACCAGTTTGGCGTGAACGTGCTGGCCTACCACACCGGTGTCTTCAAGACCCCACCGGATAGCTGGAGGGTGGTTTTCGAAGAAATGATGCTGCCGGATGGCAGGAGCAACAGGGGGCGTATCCAGGCCTACTATGGCCCGATCTATGTCGCCGATGCGGCGCTCTACCTGATGCGTACCCAGCCCGCCCTGGGCATTCGCGACCCCTACGAACTCAACGAACGCCAGTATGCTGAAGTGCTCAAGCTCCTGCGCCAGCAGCGTACACTCCTCCAGCGCTACTGGAGCGATGCCAACGCCCAGGTACAGGACTTCACCAATGAGGGCACGGTGGCCTCCACTACCTGGATTTTCCAGGTCAACACCCTCAAAGCCAATAAGCGCCCCATCGGCTGGGTGGTGCCCAGGGAAGGGGCTACGGGTTGGGCCGATACCACCATGCTGGCGGCCAACTCCAGGAACTCCAACTGTGCCTACCGCTGGCTCAACTGGCAACTCACCCACAAGGTGCAGGCCGACATTGCTGGCTGGTTTGGTTCGAACCCCGTGGTGCCTGCAGCCTGCAATACCCCCGGCTCGCTGTTGCCTGCCGATGGCTGCAAGAACCAGGGGCACAACGACTTCGACAAGATTTTCTTCTGGCGTACTCCTACTGTCCAGTGCCGTACCCAGAACAACCAGTGCGTGCCGTACAGCCGTTGGGTCAGTGATTACATCGCCATTCAGGGCGGAAGGTAGCAGAAATCTTGCAGCGGTTGTAATGGAAAGAAGGGTGTCTGACAGGAAAGCCGACAGGGATTAGGGAGGGTGGAGGTCAGTCAAAAAGCAAGTTTCCACTGGCCTCTGCCCGGCTGTTCAGGCTTATGCGAGCGATCAAAAATGCCGGTCACGCTCTTCCTGGGTGCCCGCTCACCGAGGGGTGCATCTAAGTATCTCCCGGTTGGGAATTTGCCCTATCCACAGCGTCCTGGTCACCGAACCGCGCCGACGAAAACCCCCAGATTGCACCGCGTTAAACCACCACCGTTACTATCGTGGGCGTACATAAGGCGGTTTTTCGGAAAGAACACCGTACTCCTTCCATAAGCTGCTATGCAAGAAGAAAGAGAACCTGTGGCTCCAACAACCCAAGTTGCCGTTCTGCTCAACCAGCTTTCCTGCCACTTTGGACAGGTTAAAGCAGTGGACGCAGTGGATCTGGAAGTGCTCCCCGGCGAATTCTTCTCCATGCTGGGGCCGTCAGGATCGGGTAAAACCACCTGTTTGCGCCTCATCGGGGGGTTTGAACAACCCACTTCTGGACGGATTGTGCTGTTTGGAGAAGATGCCTCGAGGCTGCCCCCGTATGCCCGCGATGTGAATACGGTGTTTCAGGACTATGCGCTCTTTCCCCACATGAACGTGCGCGACAACGTGGCCTATGCGCTGATGGTGCGTGGCCTTCCTAAGCCCGAACGCCACAAGCGGGCTGAGGAGATGCTGGAACTGGTCAAACTCTCGGGCTTTGGGAACCGGCGGCCTGGGCAACTCTCGGGTGGACAGCGGCAGCGCGTAGCACTGGCCCGCTCGCTCATCAATAAACCCAGGCTGCTCTTGTTAGACGAGCCCCTGGGTGCGCTGGACTTGAAGCTGCGCGAAGAAATGCAGATCGAATTGAAAGCCCTGCAGCGCCAGCTTGGAATCACCTTTATCTACGTTACCCACGACCAGGGTGAGGCTCTTTCCATGTCGGATCGGGTGGCGGTGTTCAACCTCGGCAAAATCGAGCAACTCGATAGTCCCAAGCAGCTCTACGAATACCCCAAAACCGAGTTTGTGGCCCGGTTTGTGGGCAGCGCCAATGTGCTGGATGGCAGACTAATTGGCCTTCGAGCAGGAAAATACGCCCTGCGCCCGGAGCGCATCTACATCCAGGCGGGCAGCCAGAACGGGACCAATAGCTTGAGCGGCACCCTGCTGGATATCCACTACCTGGGTTCGCAGACCCGCTACGAAGTCCAGGTGGGGGGTGAACGCCTGACTGCGGTCACCTCCTCGGAGGAGCAGAGTTTGCAGATTGGCAATGCAGTCACGCTACGCTGGGAAAGCAGCTTTCTACGACCTTTGCAGGAGGTATCGTGAGCCACTGCTTGCGGATCAACCCCCTGTTTACAACTAAAGCGGTGGGGAGGTTAGGGTGACCCTTCGCCGCCGCTTTTCCGATGCGCTGTATGTACGCCCGTTGTTTTTGCTGCTGCTGTTGCTTATTCCCCCCTTGCTCTGGCTGGGCATTATCTACCTGGGCTCACTCTTTAACCTGATGCTCTACAGCTTCTATTCGCTCAACGACTTCACTGGGCAGGTGGAATACAGGTTTTCGCTCTCGGCTTTTCAGCAGTTGTTTAGTTCTCCTGCCAATGTAGACATTGTTCTGCGTACCACCGGGATGGCCCTGGTAGTCACGCTGGCCTGTATTGGGATTGGCTTTCCGACTGCCTACTACATCGCTTTTTATACCAAAGGCAGTGCCAGAACCTTCTGGTATCTGATGGTGTTGTTGCCGCTGTGGTCAAGCTATCTGATCAAGGTATATGCCTGGCGCCTGATTCTGGCAGGCGAAGGTGTGATTAGCTGGTTTTTCAATCTGCTGGGGCTGGGCTGGCTCCTGCAAGGCATTCTGAGCGTGCCCGTGATTGGCGGTTCCAGCCTTTCCAACAGCTACCTGGGGATGTTCCTGGTTTTTACCTATATCTGGCTCCCCTACATGATTTTACCGATCATCGCGGCCCTCGAGCGCGTCCCCAAATCCCTCATCCAGGCCTCGTCCGATCTGGGTGCCAGGCCCGGCCAGACTTTTCGCAGGGTGATCTGGCCGCTGGCGATTCCCGGTGTGGCGGCAGGTTCGATTTTTACTTTCTCTCTGACCCTGGGCGATTACATTATTCCGCAGGTGGTGGGCCAGCCTGGTTTCTTCATTGGGCAGATGGTCTTTATACAACAAGGCACGGCGGGCAACCTGCCGCTGGCGGCTGCTTTCTCGGTGGTGCCGGTGGTCATCATCGCTATTTACCTGCTAATTGTGCGCAGACTGGGGGCGTTTAATGCGCTGTAGTGGTCTCAGGCACAGGAGCACGGCCCCGGACTTGCAACGGGTGCCCTGCAACCGGTGGTACGGGAGGCACCCCCATGCCCAATAAGCCTTCGCTGGGCCTGCGCATTGCCTTCTACATCGGGATGCTTTTCTTGCATTTCCCGATTGTAATTATTGTTTTGTACGCCCTTACCACCGAAGATCGCACCTACCAGTTCCCGCCGCCGGGTCTGACCCTGCGCTGGTTTGGCGAAGCCTTTCAGCGACAGGATATGTGGGCTGCGCTCTGGCTGTCGTTGCAGGTGGCCGCGATGGCTACCGGGATTGCTCTGGTTCTGGGGACGATGGTCTCGGCGGCCATCTACCGCTTCCAGTTTTTGGGCAAGGACTTCATCACCGTTCTACTAATTTTGCCCATTGCCCTGCCGGGTATCCTGACAGGAATCGCGCTGCTCACTACCTTCAAGCGGCTTGCACTCGAGCCAGGCTTCTGGACGATCGTCATTGGGCACGCCACCTTTTGCATCGTGACGGTTTACAACAATGTGGTTGCTCGGTTCCGTCGCACCGGCTACTCACAAATTGAAGCCTCGATGGATCTAGGGGCGGACTGGTTTACCACCTGGCGTAGGGTGGTGTTGCCCAGCATCGCTACGGCTTTGCTGGCAGGCGGCATGCTCTCGTTTGCGCTCTCGTTTGACGAGGTAATCGTCACCACCTTTACCGCTGCCGACCAGAAGACCCTACCCATCTGGTTTTTGAATGAACTGTTTCGCCCCAGAGAACGCCCCATCACCAATGTGGTGGCGGTGTTTGTCATGCTCATAACCTTCTTGCCGATCGTGTGGGCCCAGTGGCTTACCCGTGATACGGACGATCTACATGGGGGAGGGAAAACGGGATGAAGGGGAGTGCAGGGTCTGCGGTCGCAAAATACCAGGAGTCAAATTAAGAAAGAATGGCGGCGGTCAAATCCAGTGGTGGCAAAGCCGAGTGTTACCAGTAAGAGAAAGGAAATCAACGATGACAACCAGAGCACTGATTGGACAAAGCAAGATGTGGATTGACGGGGAGTTCGTGGCCGGGGAGAGCACTCCCCTGGAGGTTCTCAACCCCGCCACCGGCGAGGTGCTGCTCAGGCTGCCAGAGGCTTCGGTGGAACAGGTCAAGCAGGCCGTGGCTGCGGCTGATAAAGCCTTTGATAGCTGGTCTCAGACCACTCCCAAAGACCGCTCACTGCTGCTTTTGAAACTGGCCGACAGGATTGATGAGCAGGCCGAAGAGTTTGCCCGGCTGGAGTCGCTCAACTGCGGCAAGCCCTACCTGGCCGCGCTGAATGATGAAATCCCGGCCATTTCGGACTGCTATCGTTTCTTTGCCGGGGCGGCCCGCTCGATGACGGGTTCGCTGGCCGGGGAGTACCTGACCGGCCATACCAGCATGATCCGCCGCGACCCCATTGGGGTGGTGGCGAGCATTGCGCCCTGGAACTACCCGCTGATGATGGCGGCCTGGAAGCTAGCCCCAGCCCTGGCAGCCGGAAATACAGTGGTCATTAAGCCCAGCGAGCAGACCCCCCTGACCACCCTCAAGCTGGCCGAGCTGCTGGCTGAGATTTTCCCTCCAGGGGTGGTGAACGTGGTGACGGGAGTGGGGGAGACGGTGGGCTCTTCGCTGATTCACCAGCCTGCGGTGCGGATGATCTCGCTCACCGGCGACGTGGCCACCGGGCGCAGGGTACTCGAGGCCGCCTCGCAGAGCCTGAAAAGAACCCACCTCGAGCTCGGTGGCAAGGCCCCAGTGATCGTGATGGACGATGCAGACCTCGAGGCCGCCGTGCAGGGCATTAAAATTTTCGGCTACTACAACGCTGGCCAGGACTGCACCGCCGCCTGCCGGGTGTATGTGGGCAAGAAAATCTACGACAGGTTCGTAGCCGAGCTATCGGGCGCGGTCAAGTCCATCCGGGTGGGAGCGCAGAACGACGAAGGGGTGGAGATGGGGCCCCTCATTACCGAACGGCAGCGTGCAAGGGTGGCCAGCTTTGTCGAGCGGGCCAAAATGCAGAAGCACATCGAGGTGACCGCCGGGGGACACCCCGCCGAGGGCAAGGGCTTCTTCTACCAGCCCACCGTGGTGGCCGGAGCCCTGCAGTCCGACGAAATCGTGCGGCGCGAGGTGTTTGGGCCGGTGGTCTCGGTCACACGCTTCTCCGACCCCGAGGAGGCTATCGCCTGGGCCAACGACTCCGATTATGGGCTGGCCAGCTCGGTCTGGACACAAGACGTGGGCAAGGCCATGCGAATTGCCAGCCGGTTGCAGTACGGCTGCACCTGGATCAACACCCACTTCATGCTGGTTAACGAGATGCCCCACGGGGGGGTCAAGCAGTCCGGCTACGGCAAGGATATGAGCATGTATGCGCTCGAGGACTACACCGTGGCCCGGCACATCATGGTCAAGCACTAAAAAGAGAAGCACACAGCCCACAGTTCTAGTTAACCGGGTTCTGAGCCCTGAACTGCTCCCAGGTTTTGTCTATAGCTGTGCGCCGTCGCTCCAGTTTTGGAGCAGCTTCTGGTAGGCCGGATCCTGGTAGCGCGCGAGGTGAAACGCCGGGGCATAGCTGGGCAGTTCCGCGCCTGTAACATGGGCTGCCAGCAGTTCCCCTGCCGCGCAGGCCGCCATCACCCCAAAGCCTGATAATGCCCCAATCAGGTAGGCTCCCTCCACCGGCAACGGGCCAATCAACGGGCGGTTTTCCTGGGTTTTGAGGTAGTAGCCCCCGTCTACAAAGGGCCTGGGGGGCTTCTCGAGGTACTGCCTTAGGCCCGGCAGCATCACCGAGAGGCAGCGCAGAGCGATCTCGGCGTAGTGGGGGTCTGGCGCAAGCGGAAAAGTTGGCGCAACGGGTTGTGTATGGTGGTTGTACAGCACGATCAGCGTGGTGCTATCCCCATGCCCGTCGGGTCTACAATGCACACCCGAAGGAAACTTCTGCAATAGCCAGCGGGTGGACTCCTCCTCGGCCAGCAGTTCGCGCTCCTCGGGGCTCCAGGGCAGTTCCACCTCGTCCATCCAGATCAGCATCGGGGCTTCGCGGGGTACCACGCCCAGGCTCTCGCTGAAGCTCATCTTGAGATGCTGCTCGGCAAAGACGGGAAGTGCTACCCCCAGCATCTGACCCACCTGTTTTTGCATCGGCCCGGCAGCATTGACGAAGACCGACGTTTCGATTTGCATGGAACCCTCTTCGTGTTTGATCTGTACACTCCGAACCCTTCCACCCGTAGTCTCTACCCCGACTACCTGACCCCGAACCAGCCGAACCCCATACTGGCGGGCTTTTTCCAGCAGGTACATGCCAAGCTGCTGGGCGCTGAACCACCCGGCGCGGCGGGCATGCAGTACCGCCAGGGTGTATGGTGCAAGGTAAGGAAAGTGTTGCCGAATCAGGCTGGGATCGGTAATCAGGTCGGCTCCACCCAGGTTGAAGTCGAAGCCCAGAGCAGGGGAGGGTTGGTAATTGCTGGTGCTGCTGGCATGAACTCGCAATTCTCCCGCTCCCTTTTTGGCTGCGCCTTCGGCGGCTTCGACGAGCATGGGAATCCTGGCTTCATCGGCGGTTGCGTAGAGGTAGCCGCGCCGGTTGAGGTTGATGCGGTTAGAAGACTCATGGGCGATCTCCTCCAACAGGTCAATGCTGCGGTTCATGAAGGCGATCATGGCCGCGTCCGGCCCCGGCCACCAGTTGCGGTAGGCCTCGGTAGACTTGTCGGAGGTGAGCGCAAAGGGGTCGCTTTGCTCCACCAGCACCATGTTCTGGATACCATTCTTGACTGCCAGGTGATAGGCCGCTGAAACTCCGGCTATCCCTGCCCCACAAATCACTATTTCAGCGCTGGTCTTCATGAACCGTATTCAGCATACTCAACCGCTGCTCACCGGGTATTCGTGGCCAGAGTACGATGAGACCCAGCCCATGAACCCCAGATCTTTCACCCAAAACCCCCTCCTGCAAAAATCCGCCCTCGAGCAAGCCGTCCTGATCCGCACCGGGGAGGTGTCTGCTACACACCTGTTAGAGGCCAGCCTGGCCCAGGTTGAGGCTACCAGTGACCTCAATGTCATTAGCTTTCTGGATACCGAAGGGGCAGTGGCAGCCGCCAGAAGCATCCTGCCGGGCGATCCGCGCCCTTTCGCGGGTGTGCCGATGCTGATCAAGGAACTCACGCCAGTCGCCGGGCAGCCCTGGAACCTGGGCTCCCGGCTCTTCGCCCGCCACCAGGCTCCCGCCGACGCTTACACGGTGCGCCGCCTGCGCGAGGCAGGTTTCGTGCTGCTGGGCCAGACCACCTCGCCCGAGTTTGGCATTGTGCCGGTCACGGAGTCCAGCCTGCGCGGCCCCACCCGCAACCCCTGGGATCCCACGCGCACCCCCGGCGGCTCTTCCGGCGGGGCAGCAGCTGCGGTGGCGGCGGGCATTCTGCCGGTGGCCCATGCCAGTGATGGCGGGGGCTCGATTCGCATCCCGGCGGCCTGTTGCGGGCTGGTGGGGTTGAAACCCTCGAGGGGTCGCATCTCCACGGGCCCATTTTTGGGGGACAATTTCTTGTCTACCCAGGGGGTGATCAGCCGCAGCGTGGCAGATAGTGCCCACCTGCTGGACATCCTCTCGGGCTACGAGGTGGGCGACTCGACCTGGGCGCCCGCTCCCCCACAGCCCTACGCGGCCCTGGCCCAGCAGCCCCTCAAGCCCTTGCGTATCGCGGTGCTGACCAGCTCGCCGACCCCAGGGCACGACCCCGACCCGGTTCATGTGGAAGCGGTAAATAAAGCGGCCAGAATGCTCGAGGGGATGGGGCACACCCTCGAGTGGGCGACGCCGCCCGGCTGGATCAGCCCAAAACTGCTCGAGCAGTTTATGGTGTTGTGGGCGGCGGGGGTGGCTTCCAATACGGTCTGGGGGGCCAGCCTGCATGGGCGCACCCCCCAGCCGTCCGACGTGGAAGCCCTGACCTGGCATTTTTGTGAAATTGGCCTCAAAACCCCGGCGGTAGCCTACCTGGCTGCACTGGAAACACTCAAAAACCATGCCCGCAGCCTGATGGGCTTTTTCCAGCACTACGACCTGCTGCTCACACCCGTCCTGGCCCTGCGCCCCATCCCCATCGGTAGCCTGGACACCGAGTCCCCCGACCCCAGAGCAGCCTTCGAGCGTGCCGTGCAATTCACCCCATACACTGCGGTCTGGAACGTAACCGGACAGCCCGCCATCTCGCTACCGCTGTTCGTGGGTTCGGATGGTCTGCCGGTCGGGGTGCAGTTGGTGGGCGGGCCGCTGCGCGAAGACCTGCTGCTGGCCGTAGCCCAGAGTTTGGAGACTGTGCACGGCTGGAACCGACCCTTCTGAGCATTGGCATATTTGTACATCCTCGAGTGTGACGACGGCAGCTACTACACCGGTAGCACCACAGACCTCGAGAACCGCCTGTGGGAGCACCCGCGAAAAACAGGTACAGGGTTGGAGCTGAGCCAAGAAAAAAGCACTAATGAGTTGATTAAAAGAGGGTTCCCTGAGCCCAACGAAGGGGATGCGGACACCACCAAAGCGGCGGGAGGTGCGAATTACAGGGACTAACTGATAAGCTCCTTAACCGCGGCCTCAAACACCTTGGTATGCCTGTCCACCTGGGCCTGGGTGGTCTCGGGCGAGATCAGGGCCATGTTGTGGAAGGGCGTGAGCAGGATGCCCCGGTTCATCATGTAGAGGTGCATAAAGGGATCGAGGTCGGGGTCTTGCCCGGCCAGAGCCTCGCTGCCATTGCGGGCAGGGTTGGGGCGGAACAGGTACTCAACCCGGCAGCCGATGCGGGTAACGTGCCAGGGCAGGCCATACTTTTCCATCACCCCTCTAACGTCGGCCTCGAGCTTTTCGCCCAGCGAGATCATGTGGGCGTAGGCTTCCTCGGTCAGCACGTGTTCCAGGGTGGCCCGCATGGCCGCCAGCGAGAGCGCGTTGGCGGCCAGGGTTCCCCCAATCCCTCCCGTATCCGCAGCGGTGGGGACGATGGCTGCGTGGGCTCTGGTTCCCAACTCCTCACTAAAGCCATAGGCTGCCGAGGGGACGCCACTGCCCAGCGGCTTTCCCACCGTCAGGATGTCGGGCTGGAGGCCCTCGGCCCGGGTGTAACCCCCCGGCCCCGCCGAGAGGGTATGGGTCTCGTCAATAATCAGAAGGGCGCCGTACTTGCGGGTGAGGTCGCGCAGGGCCTGGTGGTAGCCCGGCTCGGGCAGCACAATGCCCACATTGGTCAGGGCCGGTTCGGCCAGCACTGCCGCCACATCGCCGGGCTTCAGGGCCTCTTCCAGGGCCTCCAGGTCGTTCCACTCCACTACCCTGGTGGTAAGGGTAGGGTCTACCTGTGGCCCAATGTTGCCGGGGCGGCTGGCGGGCTTGCCGTCTACCAGCCAGGCATAGGCCTCGTCTACGGTGCCGTGATAGCAGCCATGAAATACCAGTACCCTGGGGCGCCGGGTGACGGCCCTGGCCAGGCGTAGCGAGAAGCGGTTGGCGTCGGTGGCCGAGAGCGCAAACTGCCAGTACCGGAGGCCAAACCGGCGCTGCAACTCCTCGGCAACCCATAAAGCATTCTCACCGGGCAGCATGGTGGTGATGCCCCTGTGGAGCTGTGCAACGATTCCGGGCAGGGCGGCCTCGGGGGAGTGTCCGGTCATGGCGCCGGTGTCGCCAAGGCAGAGGTCAAGGTACTCGTTGCCGTCCACATCGCAGAAGGTCGCTCCCCTGGCCTCGGACACAAACACCGGAAAACCGCCTGGCCAGCGGGTCATCCAGTGCATGGGCACACCCGCCAGCAGCGAGTGTTTGGCACGCTGGTAGAGTTCGAAAGACCTGGGGTTGCGCTGGGCGAACAGCCGATGCTCGCGCTCCATCAGGGCTTTAACCTTGCTGCGGTCTATGGCGGCGGTGGGGGTCATGGTTCCTCTCTTTTACAGCAATTTGCGAAAACACACCATGCGCTCGACTTCCTGGTAGCCCAGGCGGGTGTGGGTCTGCTGGCTCAGGGCGTTGTGAAGCTCGGTATCGGAGGCCATCTCGGTGCAGCCTTTGGCTCTGGCCCAGTCCTCGGCGGTCTCCACCAGCCTGCGTCCGACCCCGCTGCGCCGGTGCTGGGGGGCCACGTACCAACCTTCCAGATAGCCCACCGGACGGGAGTCACAGCCCTCGGCATAGGGCCGCAGCGAAACCTCCACAAAGCCGATCAGGGCCTGCTCATGCTCGGCCACAAAGCTAGCCTGGTCTGCTGCGCCGATAATCTCAGCCACCTCGAGCTCAAAGCTACCCGCGCTGTCAGGCCAAAGCGCAGTGCGCAGAAGAAAGTAGGACGGAAGGTCTGTGACTTGCAGACTCCGTATCTTCATGGCCAGTGCAAACCCTCCTGTTCCCAACCAAACGCTATCACCCGGTTACTCGACTCGCTACGAGCGCATAGGATTTCTTGTGCCTGAGGCAGCTATTTGCTATTGGCACCTTCTGCAAGAAGTTTACTGGCTCAAACCCCGCCCAGCATGGTCTGGCGCACCGAAAGGCTATACGGGTTGTGGAGGTCTCCATCCAGCACCACCAGATCGGCCCACTTGCCCACCTCCAGGCTGCCCCGGTTTTCCTCGTCCCCCGAGGCCGTCGCGCCGCCCATGCTGTAGGCCCAGAGGGCCTCCTCCAGGCTCACCCCGTTGCCCGCGCACAGGGGCTCGAGCATGGCCGCTTGCAGGCCGTTGATTGGCTCGACCTGGCGCACCACCGGGCCATCGGAAGAGAAAGCCACGGCCAGACCGGCATCGAACATGGCCCGCAGGTTGAAGCAGCGGCAGAACCAGTCGTCGGGCAGGTAGCGCTCGTAGTTGGCCCGCAGCTCGCGCAGAAAGACCGGCTGGGGCACAGCCATGATGCCGAGCCCGCTGGCTTGTGCGAGATGTTCCGGCCCGGCCAGCCCGAAGTGCTCAATCCGGTGGCGGGGGCCGGGCGAGTCCTGGTAGAGGCGCGCATAGACCTGCAATATCTGGTGCATGGCCCTATCACCGATGGCGTGGGTGCCGATGCGGAAGCCAGCCCGGTGGGCCTCGAGAGCCAGTTCATATAGTTCTTCGTCCCCAAAGCGGAGGATGCCGCAGGTAGGCGGGTTCAGGTTCTTGTAGGGTTGCGAGATGGCGGCAGTGGCCCCGGACAGGCCGCCATCGGCAAAAAGTTTTACCGAGTCGCAGCAAAGATGGTCGGAGTGATATTTCTGGGGCAAGGGGAAAGTCTGGCTGCCGCCATCGGGCCGGCGGATGTAGAGCAGGTTGACCCGGAGGGGAAGCTCGCCGCGTGCGTCCAGCGCCTGGTAGGCGGCATAGAGCGGAGGGTCTACGGCAGGGTCGGTGGCGCTGGTTACGCCCAGGCTGCGCAGGTACGCGCCCCCAGCCTTGATCCAGAGTTCGTACTGGGCCTGGGTGGGCTCGCCCATAGCCCGGAAGGCCAGCCCGTAGGCGGTCTCGTAGAGGATGCCTCCCTCGTAGTTAATCTCGCCGCCGGGGACGTGCGTCTCTGGGGTGATACCCGCAAGCTGCATGGCCTGGGAGTTCACCGCGTGAATATGGGCGCAGGTGCGGGTGAGCAGCACCGGGTTGTGCGGGGCCAGCCGGTCCAGCGCGGCTTTGTCGGGCATAGATTGCTCGGCCAGCAGGGCCTCGTTCCAGCCCCGGCCCCAGAGCCACTCGCCGGGCTTCAGGGTTTTTGCGCGTTCTTCCACCCGGGTATACACTTCGGCCAGCGAGGTAACGCCGCGCAAATCGAGCATGGTGGTGCGGAGCTGCCCCACCTTCCAGATGTGCACGTGTGCGTCGTTGAAGCCCGGCAGCAGGGTGCGGCCTTCCAGGTTAATTCTCTGGGTCTGAGAAGTGGCCAGGCTTTCCAGCTCGGACATTCTGCCCGCAGCGGCAATTCTGCCGTCGCGAATAAAGAGAGCTTCCACCCTCGCCAGGCGGTAGACCGAACCCTCGAGGCCAGGGCTGAGAATGGTTCCGCCGGTGATGAGGCTAGAGGGCATGGGATTATTCTATGCCCCAGAATGCAACCGCAGTAACTTCGATGCACCGGTATCTCAACTGATCAACTGTGAGCATCAGGGCGGATACGCTGATGCCATTGGCTTTACAGAAGGATGGTTGGTTTTTCGTGCACCGTACCTCCTTCCAAAACTCGCAAGTGTGTTGGGGGCGTAAACCATGGTCAGCTCCTATACAAAGCCACTGACATACTGAGTCGTCCGGCAATCCTGCGACTACCCCTTCAACTGCGCTCAGGGCAACACTCCGGGCAGGGCCCAGGGTAATGCTTGTGCGGAGGTTGTCGAGTAGACTGCGTGTAAAATGGCGGACTTGATGCAGTTGGGGCAGTCGGTTCTTGGTCGCCAGCCGTTCAGCCTGCTGCTGGGGGCAGAGCTGCTCGAGTTCGAGGCAGGCCGGGCGGTGCTGGCGATTACGGTGCGCGATGAGCTACTTCAGCAGCACGGGTTCGTGCATGGCGGGGTGGTGAGTTACCTGATTGACAATGCCATCACCTTTGCGGGCGGCTCGGTGCTGGGCGAGAACGTGGTAACAGCCGAGTTTAAGGTCAACTATCTGCAACCGGCTTTAGGCCAGCGGCTGGTTGCCACCGCGGTGGTGGAAAGCACAGGACGCCGGCTGGCGGTCTGCCGGTGTGAGGTGGTCTCGTTGGGTAGTGACGGCGGGGTGCGCTGTGCGGTTGGGCTGGGAACCATTGCGGCCCTCGGCTAGCCCTGGCGGGCTTGGGCCCACGCGGGGTTGCGCCAGACCACAAACACCCCGTAGTTGCCGCAACTGGGGTCGTCGAGGTAGTTGGGGATGATGCCCCAGACGTGATAGCCGCGCTTAAGCTGGATCGAGAGCACCGGATCGAACATTTCTCCCTTTACCACCCGTGCCACGTACTGCTCGATGAACAGGTCGCGCTGGTAGGGGGCAAAGCCTTTGGGCATGGCCCCGGCCACGTGCCCTTTCAGGCCGAGCTGCCTGACCAGGGCCTGCCGGGCAGTGTAAAGCAGGGTGGACAGCCCAAAGCCGCGAAACTCGGGATGTACGCCAATGTCGGCCCCGTAGAGCCAGTCTCCAGCGGGGTCGTGGCTGGTGAGCCAGTTGCCCCCCACCGCCTCGAGGTACCGGTGCTGGTAGTGGCTAAAGTCTACGTGGGTGCGAAAGTCGGTGGAGCAGGCCACCACCTTAGGGCGTACGGTTTCGGGCCACCCCGACCGGGAGTCAACCTGGCCGGTCTCGAGCTCCAGCACGGCGTGCTGGCCCTGGGGAAAAACCCGCAGGTGGGCTTTGTAGTGTTCGGCGGTGATCAGTTCGTCGCGGGCCAGCGAGGGAAAGGAGGCTTGCTGGATGGCCTCGAGCTGAGGGGCCATCCACGGCTCGGACTGCACCACTGCAAAGCGTCGGTCAGGGCTGAGGAGTATCTCGGTCATAGAACGTTGCTCATAGCTTATGTACTAAGCGCGACGGAGGCCAGGGGTCTTTTGGGTTAACCCAGGTACTGGGCGCAGCACTCCCATCGTCGCAGGTCTAAGGTCGAAGGTCTGCAACCGTCTTGAGTTTTGGCCTTCGACCAACGGCTTGGTTACAAGCTACACGATAACAGTCTGGAGCACCGAAAGGCTAATGTTGGTCCCGCAGATGACAATCACCACTGTCTGTCCCTGATACTGCCGAGAACTCTTCAGGAATGCCGCCAGGGCCACCCCGGCTGCACCCTCGAGCAACTGGTGCTGGGACTCAATGAATAGCCGCATGGCTGCCCTGATCTCCGCTTCGCTCACCGTGACCCAGGCATCCACCAGGCGCTTGCAGAGCTCAAAGGTGATGGCGCCGGGTTCCAGCCCACCCGCGCTCCCGTCCGAAAGGGTAGGCCTGGCCTGGATTTTTACAATCTCCCCGGCCTGAACCGAAGCCAGCATGGCCGCGTCGTTTTCCGGCTGGCAGCCGACGATTCTGGTCGTGGGGTGAACCGATTTGAGGTACGAGCCGATCCCGGAGATCAGCCCGCCACCGCCCACGGTGACGAAAACGGCGTCGGGGGTTTCGGGCGTTTGATGGGCGATCTCCACCCCCACGGTTCCTTGCCCGGCAATCACCTCTGGGTCGTTGTAGGGCGAAAGATACTCCATACGGTGCTGATCGGCGTAGCGCCGGGCATACATCTCGGTATCGTCGCCGGTGGTGCCGTGGTACCGCACCTCGAGGCCGTAGCGGTGGATGGCCTCGAGCTTGGTCTGGCTGGCCCCCTCCGGCACAAACACCACCCCCCTTGCGCCCAGCCTGGCCAGCCCAAAGGCCACCCCTGCCCCGTGGTTGCCGCTGCTGGCCGCCACCACCCCCTTTTGCAGTTGCTCGGACGATAGCGAGAGCAGCTTGTGGATGGCCCCGCGCACCTTGAACGAGCCGGTCTGCTGGAGGTTTTCGAGCTTCAGCCAGACCCGGGCCCCGGTCATCTGGGAAAAGGCCAGCGAGTAGTCCAGGGGGGTCTCGCGCACGTGCGGGCGCAGGCGGGCCTGGGCTTGCCTAACGGCTTCGGGCAGATTCATGGACATGGGCCTGGTGGACTAATTTTCGAACTCCATTAAGCTGCGCCAGGGTAGGTTTGACAGAGGGCGGGAGAAGCGACCCCGGACACAGCCCGCTCCTGTCGTGGTACACGAGGTGCTTTCGGCCTATACTGAACCAGTCATTTGTGGAACCACCTGGCCAGGGGATTGGCTGGAGGACAAACAACCCGACCTCCGACCTCCGACCCTCGACTCGAGACTTGCGTACCCCCCTCAAACCCCCACCGTCATCGTCCGATTGGTCTCGCGGATGGCGTCTGCCACAACGCCCAGGGCTTCGCGCAGCATCTCCTGGGGGATGTCCAGTGCAGGCAGAAAGCGGACGCAGTTGGTGTACAGCCCGGCCCGGATCAGAATCACGCCCTGTTTGGAGGCTCGCTTGATGGTCTCCATGGCGAACTCCTGCCAGGGCTCTTTGGTTATGGGGTTTTTGACGAACTCCAGCGCCATCATCGCCCCCACCCCGCGCACATCCCCCAGCACAGGAATTTCGTTCTTCATCGGCTCGAAGGTCTCCCGCACTACCCGCTCAATCTGCGAGGCCCGCTCGAGGAAGCCCGGCGACTCCAGAATTTCGATGGCTTTCAGCGCGGCTACGCAAGCCAGGGGGTTGCCGCCGTAGGTGCTGCCCACCCCGCCCACGTGCGGGCTATCCATAATCTCGGCCCGGCCCGTCACCGCGCTGATGGGCATACCGGCCCCCAGGCTTTTGGCGCTCACCACCAGGTCGGGCACCACCCCGCTGTGCTCGATGGCCCAGATTTTGCCGGTGCGGCCCGAGCCACTCTGAATCTCGTCGGCGATCATCACCACCCCGTGGGCATCGCAGACCTCCCGAATCTTGCGCAGGAACCCGGGCGGCACCGGAATAAAGCCCCCCTCGCCGATCACCGGCTCGATCACAATGGCCGCCAGTGCGCTGGGGTCTATGTGCGCGACCAGGGCGTTTTCCAGGTTCCAGCAGGCCCAGTCCACGTACTGCTCAGGGGTCATGCCCTCGGGGGTGCGGTAGAGGTTGGGCAGTGGGAGCCGGTAGACTTCGGGGGCAAAGGGGCCAAAGCCCTTCTTGAACAGGCTCCACTTGCTGGTCATGGCCATGGTCAGGTTGCTGCGCCCGTGGTAGGCTCCCTCGAAGACGATGATGCCCGAACGCCCCGTATACCGGCGGGCAAACTTGACGGCATTCTCGACCGCCTCGGCCCCCCCGTTGCTGAGCAGGGTCTTTTTGGCAAAACTGCCGGGGGTGATGCGGTTCAGGGCCTCGCAGACCGCTACATAGGGCTCGTAGTTGGCCACAATGCTGCACATGTGAATCAGCTGGTCGGCCTGAACCTTGATAGCCTCTACCACGGGCTGCGGAGTATGCCCGACCGCCAGTACCCCGATGCCCCCCGCCAGGTCAATAAAGGTGTTGCCGTCCACATCCTCGACCAGCGAGCCGTGGGCTCTCTGGACGGCGATGCCGTTGGCCTGGGCCAGTGCGCCACTGACCGAGGCCGCCCGCCGGGCCTGAAGGGCCTGGCTTTTGGGGCCGGGAATGGAAGTCTTTTGCTGGATGTATCGCATGGGTTCCTTATAGTGGTCTTCAATCTCGCCCCGCAGGTCAGCAGCCAGGGTTCGGTTGTCTGCTATCCCACCACGGGCTTCAGGGGTGCTTGGGGTGGGTTATCGAACAAACAGGAAGACCCCGGGCCCTGGAGGCGGAATGCAGGCTTTTTGCACATCCATTCCCCCT
Source organism: uncultured Meiothermus sp. (assembly GCF_937863175.1). Classification (GTDB taxonomy): domain Bacteria; phylum Deinococcota; class Deinococci; order Deinococcales; family Thermaceae; genus Meiothermus. The sequence continues at coordinate 26,900 of NZ_CALMCQ010000188.1, forward strand.
AGCTTAGCAGACCGTACAGGGCCGTGAGGATCTGCTCTTCCGTGCGGGAGTAGGCCGAGTACAACCCTGGATGCAGAGCGGGGTCGCACCCCTGCCCACCCAGGATGTAAACCAGGGCATTCTGCTGCTGTGGGTCAAACAGCAGGCCGCTGTAAAGGCCATACGCATCGCCCAGGTGTCCAAGCCAGGGTTGCAGTTGTCCCGACACCGGACAGTCCTGGCCCGGCTGGTGGGTGAAGCGCCAGACCCCCAGCCCCCAACTGAGCGCCTGCTGGTTCATGGTATCGCCGTTGGCGCCATCGAAGGTCCATGCTGGCTGTATCATCTGCTCGAGCGTCTGCGGCTTTAGCAGCTGGACTTTCCCAGCCCGGCCCTGGTTCATAAACAACCGCGCAACCTGGGCCAGCTCGAGGGCCGAGGCCCGCAAACCCCCATGAGGCGAGAAAGCAGTAGCGTTGGCGCCAGGCTGGTACGTGCCCAGATCAACGGTAACAAAACCGTCGTCCGGCTGGTCGGGATCGGGAATGACGGGGCCAGCCGGCACTACTCCATGGTGGTCGTCCACCTGCGCCACCCACGGGCCAACCGGGTTCCATACCCCGCCGGTTCACTTGCGATACAGCACGGCAAGATTACCGATCTGTTCGGAAGTCAACCGGCTAAGGTTGAACCCGCCCCCCATCCCCAGGGGGCGCAGGATTTCCTCTTCCATAAACAGGTCGAAACGCCGGCCCGCCACACATTCAATCAGGGTTCCCAGCACGCCGGTATTAAGGTTGGCATACTGGGCATAGGCGCCGGGGGCATGGCGGGGGTCAAAATGAGCGCCCTCCTCGAAAAAGCGCCCCTGAGATCGGAAGAAATCGTGCAGTGTGAAAGGGCTGGGAATGGAATACCGGCTGCCGTCCCGTATCGAGGAGGTGTGGCAGAGCAAGGTCTTGACCTGGACGGGGGTGTCCGGGAAAGCCGGGCTGCGCAGCCCGAAACCCAGGTAATCGCTCACATCGGCCTCCAAGTCCAGCCTTCCTTGCTCTACCAGCTTCATGACGCCCAGTCCCACCACCAGCTTGGAGATCGAGGCCACCCGAAAGCGGGTCTGGTTGTCCACCGGCAGGTTGTTGGCCGGGTTAGCGGCGTCCATATAGCGGTATCCAAACGACGCTGCGTAGACAGTCTCCCCGGCCCGGATTACCGCTACCTGCAAGCTGGGGATGGCGCAGTGGGGGTTGTCCAGCAAGGCTTGCAGGCTTGCGGGCCAATTTTGCACAGCCATAAGTTCGTATGTTGTCACAAAGGTTGCAGGTTCACAACCCGAAATATATACTAAGTATAAGAATATCAATAGAATTTGACATATCCGAATCTTCTCAAATATCCTGTTGGTGGCTACCCATGAAATGTAGCCCAGCCTATGGAGGTGAATTCAGCTATGCGATTCCATTCTGTTGGTCGTTGGTCGTTGGTCGTTGGTCGTTGGTCGTTGGTCGTTGGTCGTTGGT
>NZ_CALMCQ010000189.1 GCF_937863175.1 uncultured Meiothermus sp.
TGCCCACCGCACGGAACTCAAACTTGTTGCCGGTGAAGGCAAAGGGCGAGGTGCGGTTGCGGTCGCCAGCGTGCTTGGGCAGTGGGGGCAGAACCGGGGTGCCGAGCTCGAGGGTTCCCGCCTTCTTACCCGAACCGCCTTTTCCGTTGGATAGCCGATCAAAGATATCGGTGAGCTGGTCTCCCAGGAAAATTGACATAATCGCCGGAGGTGCTTCGTTTGCACCCAGACGGTGATCGTTGGAAGCTCCCGATACGCTGATGCGCAGCAAGTCCTGGTGCGTGTCCACGGCCTTGATCACCGCGGCGCAGAAGAACAGGAATTGCAGGTTGTCGTGGGGGGTATCGCCGGGCTCGAGCAGGTTGATACCGGTATCGGTAGCCATACTCCAGTTGCAGTGCTTGCCGGAACCGTTGATGCCCGCAAAGGGCTTCTCATGCAGCAGAGCGACCAGGCCATAGCGGCGGGCGGTGTTGCGCAGGATCTGCATGATGAGCTGCTGGTGGTCAGCAGCGATGTTCGATGGCTCAAAAATGGGCGCGATTTCGAACTGACCCGGGGCTACCTCATTGTGGCGGGTCTTGACCGGAACCCCGAGCGCATAGAGCTGGTTTTCCGCATCGGTCATGAAGGACAATACCCGGTCGGGGATGGAGCCGAAGTAGTGGTCCTCGAGTTCCTGTCCGCGCGGCGGCCTGGCCCCAAACAGGGTACGACCCGTCATGACCAGATCGGGGCGTCGGTAGTAAAACTCCTCGTCAATCAGGAAGTACTCCTGTTCAGCTCCCAGAGTGGAGAAAACCTTTTCTGCATCTACCGCAAAGTGTTTGAGGGCACGCTGGACACTCCTGTCGAGGGCTTCGATGGAGCGCAGCAGGGGGGTTTTGAGGTCGAGGGCCTCGCCGGTCCAACTGGCAAAGGCCGTGGGAATACACAGGGTCGCACCGTTGGAGTGCCACATGATGAAGGCCGGCGAGGTGGGATCCCAGGCAGTGTATCCCCGCGCCTCGAAAGTGGCCCGCAGACCCCCCGAGGGAAACGAAGAGGCATCGGGTTCGGCCTGGATCAGTTCTTTTCCGGTGAAAGAGGCAATGACTTTCCCTTCAGAGACCGGCGAGTAAAAGCTATCGTGTTTCTCAGCGGTAAAGCCAGTGAGGGGATGAAACCAGTGGGTGTAGTGGGTGGCCCCTTTCTCCAACGCCCATTTCTTCATGGCCAGCGCGACCGTATCGGCGATACTGGGGTCGAGCGGGGTGCCTTTATCCATGGTGGCCTGGAGCGACTTCCAGACCGGCCTGGAAACCAGCTCGCGCAGTTCATCTATATCCAGCACATCGCTGGCAAATACCTCGCCTGCAATGTCGCTGGAAACCTTGCGTACATCCTTGAACCGCCAGTTGCGGGCTGCCGAGATTACATCAAATTCGTGGTTCACATTGCCTCCGTGGGAGCGGTGTCCGATCGTTTCCCTCCGCAACTTAGCTGCTCATTGCATCTAACTACTCGAGAGTCAACGTCCTCGCGGTCGGCCGCTTAAGTCAACACATTACCATAAACTGGCGAAAATCAACATATCTGCCCAATCAAAACGATCAAGCGTCACAGAATTTGTGTGCATTCTGCATTTATGGTAACCCCTCCACCGGTTGAATGGTAGCTTCTTGACTTATCTCTATTTTGCATATATGCTCTTTGCATATAAGATACTGGGGTAGAACCGGGGATGATCAAGCGCAACAACGAAGAACAGCACGGCCTGGATGGCCACGATGTTACAGGGTTTGATCGGCTCTCGGTAACGGTGGATGTGGTCATCCTGACCCTACGAGAAGGGCTTCTGGAAGCCCTGCTGGTCAAGCGCAAGGAGCACCCTTTCCTCAACTACTGGAGCCTGCCGGGTGGTTTTGTACAAATGCACGAATCGCTGGACGAAGCCGCCGCACGGGTTCTGCGACAAAAAGCCGGGCTGGAAGGAGTGGTGGGAAGTGCGGGAAGAGATGAAACCCGCCATCACCCGATCTACCTGGAGCAGCTCTACACGTTTGGCAATCCCCAGCGCGATCCCCGTATGCGCACCATCAGCGTGGCCAGCTACGCGCTGGTAGAAGCCAGTCACATTCGAGAAATCCCCGATGAAAGGGCACTTTTCAAGCTGCGCATCCCCCAGGGAGAGGGTGGGGTGGAAATTTTTGACGGAAGGCATAAAAAGTATTCGCTGGCTTTCGACCATGCCGAGATTCTGGGGGTCGCGATCAAGCGCATCCGGGGCAAACTCGAGTACACCCCCATCGGCTTCGAGTTGCTGCCTGGGCGCTTTACGCTGCGCCAATTGCAGGCCGTACACGAGACCGTACTGCAGAAAAAGCTCAACAAAGACTCCTTCCGGCGCAAGGTGCTGGCCTCGGGGTTGCTGGAGGCCACCGGGGAACTCGAGAGCGGAACCGGGTTCCGGCCAGCCGAGCTATACCGATTTCGGAGGGAAGTATGAAGACCGCAGTATTCATTGGGCGTTTTCAACCCCCCCACCTGGCCCACCTCGAGACCATGACCCGCGCGTTGGCCCGCTTCGAACAGCTGGTTGTGGTGATTGGCAGCGCCCTCTGCTATCCCACCCCCAAAAACCCTTTCAGTGCCGAACAGCTCGAGGCGATGATCCGGGAAAGTCTGCGCGGAGGAGCCGGCAGGCGGGGGGACAGGGGAGAAAAAGACCCGGGCCGCCTCTCCTCCCACCCGTTTCTCGACGCTCCACCCTCAACGCAAGACCCTCGACTCCACTTCGTGCCCATCCCGGACGACTTTTACGACGACCCTCGCTGGTTTCGTTCGGTACGCTCCGCGGTCGAAGCGATCGCGGGCAAAGACGCCGATATCTGCATCACCGGCTTCGACAAGGACCAGAGCAGCTACTACCTGCATGGCTTCGGCAACTGGCCCTTCGAGCCCAGCGGGGTGGTGAGCAAACTCAACGCCACAGACGTGCGGAATAGCTATTTTGCTGGCGGAAACGAGTGGAAAACGATGGTCCCAGAAGCCGTGCGACGGTTCATGGAGCATTTCGCCACCACCTCTGAATTCAGCCGTCTCCAAGCAGAGTGGAAAACGCTCGAGCACTTCCGCTGGCTCGATCAGCGCTACCCCTATCCCATCGTGCACGTCGCTACCGATGCCATGGTGCTGGCCCAGGGGCAGGTGCTTCTGGTCGAGCGGGGTGGGTCGCTCAGCAAAGGGGCCTGGGCGCTGCCGGGCGGTTATGTGGAGTTGAAGGAGACCCTGCTGGAGTCTGCTCTACGCGAACTGCAGGAAGAAACCGGCTTACAACTGCAACCCCCGCTGCTCAAGGCCACCAAAGCCTTTGACTACCCTGGCCGTAGCCTGCGCGGCAGGGTCATCAGCCACGGCCACTACTTCGATCTGGACGACACCCCGCCCCCCCCCGTTCATGGTCAGGACGACGCCTCCAGAGCCTTCTGGCTCTCCCTCAGTGAACTGCCCCGGCACCAGGCCCGTTTCTTCGAAGATCACTACCAGGAAATTCGCTGGTTCGTGGAACGGCATTTGTAAGCGAGGTCGAGGCTCGAGGGCCGAAGTAGAAAAGTCGGAGGCTAACGGCAAGCAGCTGTCCCACCTGGTTCTCAAACTTCTGGCGAAAGGAACGTCCATGAAACCCCTCAACCCCCACAACCTGATCCTCAATACCGATAGCTACAAAGCCAGCCACTTTGCCCAGTTTCCCCAGGGTATGACCTTCGGGAGCTGGTACATCGAGAGCCGGGGCGGCGACTCCAACTTTGTGCGCTTCTTCGGTCTACAAGCCTTCTTGATGGAATACCTATCCCGGGGG
>NZ_CALMCQ010000190.1 GCF_937863175.1 uncultured Meiothermus sp.
CCGAGCACGCCCTCACCAAAGAGCAGTTCGATGCCGCCATGCCGGTGGAGTTCTGGCGCGAAGTGGTAGACCGGGCGGCTGTTGAAGCCCCCGATACGCTCCTGCTGGCGGAAGCCTTCTGGATGATGGAGGGCTATTTTGTGCGCAGCCTGGGGATGCACCGGGTCTACAACTCGGCCTTCATGAACATGCTGCGCGACGAGAAAAACGCTGAGTACCGGCAGATCATGAAGAACACCCTCGAGTTCGCACCGGAAATTCTCAAGCGCTTCGTCAACTTTCTCAACAACCCCGACGAAAAAACCGCCGTAGAGCAGTTTGGCAAGGGCGACAAGTATTTTGGGGCCATGACCCTTTGCGCAACCCTGCCGGGCCTGCCTATGCTGGGCCACGGTCAGGTGGAAGGCTTTACCGAGAGATACGGGATGGAGTACCGTCAGGGCTATTACGACGAAACCCCCGACCACGGCCTGATAGACTACCATCAGCAGCAGATTTTCCCGCTCCTCAAGATGCGCTCCCTCTTTGCCGGGGTGGAGAACTTTGTCCTTTACGATGCCCTTACCGGCGATGTGGTCAACGAAGATGTATTTGTATACTCCAACTGCTCCGGCAGCGAACGCTCGCTGGTGGCCTTTAACAACAAAAACGCGGAGGCCCGCGTCTGGGTTCGTCGCTCGGTGGGGCAGCCCTCTAAAGCCGGATCGGGGCGCGAGACCCGGCAAGTGGGACTGGGAGAGGGGCTGCAACTGAGCTTCGACGAGCGCACCTTCAGCATCTGCCGCGATCGAGTGACGGGAATGGAATATTTGCGCAACAACCAGGAACTTCACGAGCAGGGGCTGTACCTCGAGCTCGGCCCCTACCAACGCAAGGTTTTTCTTGACTGGCGCGAGGTCTACGACCATGATGGCATAATTGCCCGGCTGGCCCAGATGCTGGGTGGGCGCGGTGTACCCAGCCTGGACGAGGCCATGCAGGAACTGTGGCTCGAGCCCGTCCACCGGCCCTTCCGCGAGCTGGTAAATCCGGCTATGTTCGGCAGACTGCTAAAGGGCGGGGGCGGGCTGGACGAAGGCCTGAGGGAAGAAGTGCAGGGCAGGCTGCTAGGGCTCTACCAGGGGATTGACCAGCACTCGAGCCGCAGTCTGGCCCTGCTGCCGGTGCAGCAGGTTCTGGGCCGTCTGGAAGGCGCGTTGAGGGCGGTGGAGGATAGCGATGACCTCGTGACGGGCGGCGCGCTGCTGGGCTGGGTCTTTGTCCACGGCCTGGGCCAGGCCGAGGAGAGCCGCGCCCACCTGGACGAGTGGCGGCTGGGACGGATTCTGGAGCAGACCCTGGGCGAGATGGGACTGAGCGAAGCCGAAGCAAGGCGCTCGGTGGGCCTGACCAGGGTGCTGATCGCCCATCCCGAGCTGTCGCAGAACCCGGCCCTGGTAGTCCAGCAAATGCCCAGACTGTTACAGAACCCAGATGTGCAGGGCTTCTTACAGATCCACCGCCATGGCGGTGTGGTCTACTTCAACCGCGAAGCCCATCAGGCCTGGCTCCTGGGCCTGCGCCAGGTGTCGCAGGCGCTGGCTGCTGCCGAGGGCAAGACCCCTGTGCAGGTCGAAAAAAAGCGCAAAGCCTGGTTGGCCCTGGCAACAAAACTGGACAAAGTTGCCCAGTCGTCGGGTTATGGGGTGGATACCTATTTAGAGAGAATTGCGCCCAGGAAACCCACCCTCCGCAAAGCCAGAGCCGCGCCAACCAGGACCCCCAAACGCGCCGCGACCAGATCGGCAAGCGAGTCTACCGATTCTGGGGCCGCGAAAACGAAAGGGCCTCGTAAAGCCACCGCAGGCAGGGCCTCAGCGGTTACGCCGAAAACCGAGCAAGCCCCGCCCAGGGTCAGGGCCGGCAGGAGCAAGCCCGCCGCCCAAACCACAGGCGCGGCCCGTAATGCCGAGTCCAGGTCAAAGGCCCGAGCGGCGGGCCGCAAACCTGTAGCCCAGGGTAAATCTGCTACCCCCCCCGATCCCCGCAAAAAACCGGCGGGCAGGAGCACCCCTGCCAGTGACGACCTGACCCGCATCAAGGGCATCGGCCCCAAGATTTCGGCGGCTTTGCAGGCGGCAGGTATCACCGCTTTTGCCCAGCTGGCCCGAGCCAGGGAGGAAACCCTGCGATCAGCCCTGGCGGCCGCCAACCTGCGCTTGGCCCCCAGCCTGGGCACCTGGGCCAGACAGGCGGCCTATCTGGCCAGAGGCGATGAGAAAGGATTTTCCGCGTATACCAAGAAACTAACCGCCGGGCGCGGGTAGACTCGGGCGTTTCAAACCGGCGCTTGCAGATTCGTGATGTGCGGCTTAAGGTTTAGTTTTTCGATGTACTCGAGGTAGTCGGCTTCGCTCAGGGGATACTTTCCCGCCACTGCCACGATAAACCCCTCCATCACATTGGTGCCGAAGCTACGGCCCTCGAGGCGCGGCGTGGTGGTGATGAGTTTAGCGATGCCTCGAGCCCGCATAAACTCGAGATCCTCTTCGGTGGTGGTATTGGTCAGGATAATCTTGCCCTGCATCTGATCCGGCATAAACCGGCGCATAAAGTGCCAGTCCCCGGCTATGACATCGGCCCATTCAAAGTAGCGCTGTCGCCAGTCCTGCAACTGCTTTTCCTGCTTATCGCCGGTGGGGTATAGCCACTTGAAAGGCAGCCTGGTGATGATGGGCAACAAAACCTGAGCCAGTTTTTGCAGCAGGGATAGCCGGTAAATCGGAATCGGCAGCCCCAGCCCAAAGATAAAGTCGCCATACAGCACCCTGGCCCCAGCCTGATCGAGCGCCTCGGCCAGCCCAAAGCGGTCTACCGCGCTGGGTAGCAAAACCTTTTTGCTGCTCCAGTTAATCTCCTGGCTCACTACCTGCACCGCCATGCGCTCGAGGGTATCCTTCAGGCCCGAGCCATCCAGCATGGGGGTTTTCTGGGCTGCATCGGCCATCCGCTGCGAGTCGCGGAAGGTATAGCGTCGGCCACCGGCATACACGTACAGGTCGGCCCCCCCCAGCCCAAAGGCATCCACCTTGCCATCGAGTTCTCTCACCAGTTCAATCGCTTTTTCCCAGCTTCCATCGGTACCGATACGTTCCAGAACAAAGGTTTCTCCCAACCCTTCCAGCCGCACCTCGGCCCTCGAGTTGCGCTTGGAAGAACCTATCGAAACACTCACCACACGTTTGGGCATGGCTCCCAGTCTACTACCGCCCTGGCCCGGCAGCAGGCAGAGCACCGGAGCTGGTCGGCCCCCCCAGATGGGTCAAACTGGCCCCCGTCTGCGCGCTGGCTGAGTATAATTCTCCTAGCGACAGTTGCACAAAACGCCCAGGAGAAGCCTATGTGGAAAGCCCTGCTAGCCAGCCTGACCCTGCTCGCATCCACCGCCCTGGCCAACCCCCTGCTTACCCGCGATTTCTGGCAAACCGCCACCCCCGAAAGCCTCCGCGAAGCCGTGCGTAGAGGGGCGAGCGTCAGTGCCAGAGACCTGCTTGGACTCACACCCTTGCATCAGGCCGCCGCTTTCAACACCAACCCCGATGTCATGCGCACCCTGGTGGGCTTGGGGGCAGTGGTAAATGCCAGAGAAGACCTGTTTGGATTGACACCCCTGCATCGGGCCGCCACTTTCAACGCCAATCCCGAGGTCATCCGCACCCTGGTGGGGCTGGGGGCAGCAGTGAATGCCAGAGGCCTGGGCGGATGGTCGCCCTTGCATCAGGCCGCCGCTTTCAACGCCAATCCCGAGGTCGTCCGCGCCCTGGTTGGGCTGGGCGCCGCGGCAAATGCCAGAGACCAGGATGGAGAGACGCCCTTGCATTCTGCTGCGGGCAGCAACACCAATCCCGAGATCATTCGCGCCCTGGTGGGCTTGGGGGCGGAGGTGAATGCTAGAAACCAGCGTGGATTCACACCATTGCATTTTGCTGCTGAGGGAAACACCAATCCCGAGGTCGTCCGCGTCCTGGTGGCGCTGGGGGCCGAGGTCAATGCCAGAAGTCAGGGTGGTTCGACGCCCTTGCATTCTGCTGCGCGTTCTAGCAGAACCTCCGCGGTGGTGCTGGTTTTGCTCGAGCTTGGGGCCGATCACCAAGCCAGAGGCATTGCTGGCAGCACTGCATGGGACTTGATACAGCGGAACGAACACCTTAGGAACACTCCGGCGTTCTGGCGGCTAAACGATCTCAGGTTTTAAGGGGCTATGGCAGCAACAGGCGCAGGAGCCCAAAAGCCGCAAGGGCTGCTGCCAGTAGCCAGAAAATGTAGGCGGTACGCTTGCTGGCCCCCCCCTGCGAGGCAAAGGTCCAGATTAGCAGGCCCAGCAAGGCCGAGGCCAGCGCCAGAGCAAACAGCAGCTCGGGCAGGTGGGCGAAAATTGGCGCAAACACCCATACCTCCGTTCAACAGACTCATGCCAGGCCCAGCAGAGCCCGCACCTCGGCCGCCACCTGCTCGCTGGTGAAGCCCAGCTTTGGGTATACCTGGGCCAAAGGAGCGCTGGCCCCATAGCGGTTCAGGCCCAGGGTGCGCTGGGCGTAGCGCTCCCAGCCCAGGGTGGCTCCGGCTTCCACAGCCAGCGTGGGAAGGCTTTTGGGCAGAATTCCCTCCCGGTAGGTTTCGGGCTGGGCCTCGAAGGCCTCCCAGCAGGGCAGGCTGACCACCCGCACCGGGATCTGCTCGGCGGCCAGGGCTTTTTGGGCTTCCAGTGCTAGCGAGACCTCCGAGCCGGTGGCGACAATGGCGGCCCTGGCCTGGGGGAGGTTGGAGAGGATATAACCCCCGCGCTCGACCCCTTTGGGCCTGACCCCTTCCAGCACCGGCAAAGCCTGGCGGGTCAGGATCAGGGCGGTGGGGCCGTCGGTGCGCTTTAGGGCCATCTTCCAGGCCATGGCGGTCTCGCGGGCATCGGCCGGGCGGATTACCCACAGGTTCGGGATGGCCCGCAGGCTCATCAGGTGCTCGACGGGCTGGTGGGTGGGGCCGTCTTCCCCAACGGCAATGGAGTCGTGGGTGAAGACAAAGAGGGTCGGGACACCCATAATCGCGGCCATCCGAACCGCAGGGCGCATGTAGTCGGAGAAAACCAGGAAGGTTCCACCGTAGGGCCGCAAACCCGGGCTTAAGGCCATGCCGTTCATGGCCGCGCCCATGGCGTGTTCCCGCACGCCAAAGCGGATATACCGCCCGGCCGGGTTGGCGTGGCTGAAGTCGGTCATGTCGGGGGTGCGGGTGTTGTTGGAGGGGGTCAGGTCGGCCGAGCCGCCCATTAGCTCCGGCAGCAGCGGAACCAGTTTTTCCAGTACCCTGCCCGAGGCCGCGCGGGTGGCCAGCTTCTCGCCGGCGGCGAAGGTGGGCAGGTGGACCTCCCAACCCTGGGGCAGTTTGCCTTCCAGGCGGCGCTGGAACTCGGCGGCTTTTTGGGGGTTAGTGCTGATCAACTCGTCCAGCCTGACCTGCCACTCGGCCTGGGCCCTGGCCCCCTTTTCGATGGCCTGCCGATAGTCGGAGTAGACCTCCTCAGGTACTACAAAGGGTTCGTGGGGCCAGCCCAGGGTCTGCCGGGTAGCTGCCACTTTTTCGGCTCCCATCGCATCAGAGTGGGCCTTGTGGTGGCCGGCCAGAGGCGAGCCAAACCCGATCACCGAGCGCACCGAGATCAGGCTGGGGCGGGGGTCGGCCTGGGCCGCTTTTAGCGCGGCGCGGATGGCCTCTAAGTCTTCTCCCGGCACCTCCGGCACCACATGCCAGCCATAGGCTCGGTAGCGCGCCAGACGGTCTTCGGTAAAAGCCAGCTCGGTGCTGCCGTCAATGGTGACCTCGTTGTCGTCGTAGAGCACAATCAGTCTGCCCAGCCGCAGATGCCCGGCCAGCGAGGAAGCCTCTGCGCTCACCCCTTCCATCAGGTCGCCATCGGAAGCAATCACATAGGTATAGTGCTGGGCAATTTCGCCAAACTCGGCGGCCAGCTTGCGCTCGGCAATGGCCATACCCACCGCAGTAGCAATCCCCTGCCCCAGTGGGCCGGTGGTGGTCTCGACCCCAGGGGTATGACCGTACTCGGGGTGGCCCGGGGTTTTGGAATCCCACTGGCGGAAACGTTTGAGTTCTTCCATCGGCAGGTCGTAGCCGCTCAGGTGTAGCAGCGCATACAGCAGCATCGAACCATGCCCCGCCGAGAGCACAAAGCGGTCTCGAGCCGGCCAGAGGGGGTCTTTGGGATTGTGCTTCAGGAACTCGGTCCACAACACATAAGCAGCCGGCGCCATCCCCATCGGCATTCCAGGGTGGCCCGACCGGGCCTGTTCGACCGCGTCGAGGGCCAGCATGCGAATGGCGTCTATCGAGGCTTTGGCAATGGGAGGGATCTGGGTCATACCCGGCAATCATAACCGCCCACAGAGACCTTGCGAATCCTGCGGCTTTCAACCGTGGAGGCCACCGCGACATGATGAACGGGTAGCCAGACCATTCGATCCACGGAGATCCGATCCTGGCAGCCTTAACAGTTTCCTTCCGCCTTGTGAACAATTGCCGTCCCATCAACACGCCGGGGCTGGTGTGCATCAAACGTCATTCTGTACGTCGGCGATCTGCCCAGGGACATTTTTCCCTAGGGACATATGTACTCTCACCACCTTCTTAGACTCCCCTACAAGGGGGAAACGGCGATGGATGAAAAAGAACAGCGGCCCATAGGAGCACTCTTGGTGGTTGGGATTGTGGCGGTGTTTATCCTGACCTTTTGGCTTTTCAATTTTTTTACGCATCTGGCACGGGGGTAAGGCATGGGCGAGAAGTCTCACCTGATTGAGCGCTATGAAAAGGCCTGGGTGTTTTTCGGGCTGGGTATGATCGTGGTTTTTTTGATCCTGATTGGCTACCTGATGGTTGCACACGGTCAGACCAACCCCGTCGGAGCCGGTCGTGTAGATGTCGCCACCGTTCGTACCGAGGGTCAGTTTGCCAATCCCCGGATCGAGCGGGTGGGCAACGAGTATGTAGCTTACATACAGGCTTTTGCTTTTAGCTTCCTTCCTGCTGAAATGCGGGTCACGGCGGGCAGGAGGGTTACCTTTTATGTCACCTCGCCCGATGTGATGCATAGCTTTACCATTGTGGGAACCAACATCAATATGCAGGTGATTCCTGGGGAGATCGGCAAGGTCAGCCACACCTTCGATGAACCTGGCGAATACCTGATTATCTGCAACGAATACTGTGGCATCGCTCACGCCAACATGATCAGCAGAATCATCGTAGAGCCAAACTAAGGAGTACTGATGGCAGTCAATCTCGCTTTTAAAGAAGATGCGTACGCGGCTGCGCCAGAGAAGAAGTATGTCCTCTACATGCTGATGATGGGCTTTATTGCCCTGCTCGTAGGCGCTCTTTTCGGCCCTCTACAGTCCTTCAACTACGGGGGTCTGGATCTCTACCCCTTTCTCCAGCCCATCTTTCAGAGCTACTACCAGGGTCTGACCATCCACGGAGTGCTGAACGCGCTGGTTTTTACCCAGTTGTTCTCGCAGGCCATCATGGTATACCTGCCAGCCCGCGAGCTGAATATGCGCCCCAACATGACCCTGGCCTGGGTCTCGTTCTGGATGGCGCTGGTCGGCCTGGTAATCACTGCCCTGCCCATCCTGGGTAACGCTGCCTCTGTACTCTACACGTTTTATGCACCGCTGCAGGCGCACTGGGCCTTCTATGTGGGGGCGGCAATTTTCATACTCTCGACCTATGTAAGCATTTACATCGTACTGGATATGTGGTTGCGCTGGCGCAAGGCCAACCCTGGGAAGATCACCCCGCTGGTAACCTACATGGCAGTTACCTTCTGGCTGATGTGGCTGCTGGCCAGCCTGGGTCTGGTGGTTCAGGTGGCGGTCTTTATGATTCCCTGGTCGCTGGGCCTGATCGCTGGGGTGGATCCCCTGCTGATGCGGACGCTGTTCTGGTTTACGGGTCACCCCATCGTTTACTTCTGGCTGCTGCCGGCCTACGCGCTGGCTTACGCTATCCTACCCAGGCTGGCCGGGGGCAAGCTCATCTCCGACCCTCTGACCCGGCTGGTCTTCTTGCTGTTTCTGCTCTTTTCGGTTCCGGTGGGTCTGCACCACCAGTTTGCCGATCCCGGTATCGCACCTTACTGGAAAATGCTGCATACCGTTCTAACCATGATGGTGGCAGTTCCCAGCCTGATGACCGCCTTCACCATTGCGGCCTCGCTAGAAGTCGCTGGCCGGGCCAACGGTGGTAAGGGTCTGTTGGGCTGGATAGGAGCTTTGCCCTGGAACAACCCCACCGTGTTGGCGTTCTTGCTGGGCTTTATCGCCTTCATCCCAGGGGGCGCCGGCGGGATGGTCAACGCCAGCTTCAACCTCAACCAGAACATCCACAACACGGTCTGGATTCCCGGTCACTTCCATCTGCAAGTGGGCACCCTGGTCACTATGGCTGCCATGGGCACAGCCTTCTGGCTAATCCCCCACCTGACTGGCAAGCCGCTAGTGGCTCGAGGCATGGCGGTGGCCTCACAATGGCTGTGGTTCATTGGCATGTTCGTCATGACCTTCGCCCTGCACTGGATGGGCTTCCTTTACTCGATACCGCGTCGCACCCACATCGCAGGCAGCACCATCGCCATGGAAGCCTATCGCGATAGCGCAGCCTGGATGGTCTTGAACATCGTCGCGGGGGTAATTCTGCTCGTTGCGATCATCCTGTTCTTCTATGTTATCTTCGCCACCGCTTTGCAGCGTCGGCGCGAGCCCAGCCAGGTAATGCAGGATGTACCTTTCACCGAGGTCATCTCCAAACCCGAGGGCAGCAGCCTGGCCCTGCTGACCGAACGGGTCTGGTTCTGGTTTGGCATCGCAGTAGTGCTCGTAGTACTGGCCTATGGCCCGGTGCTCTTCCAGATGTTTACCAATATAAACCCGGTTCCTGGGCAACGACTCTGGTAATTTCCCCTTTGAGAAATGCCCCCGGCGAGATCCGGGGGCATTTCCTGTCTGGAGGCGCCCTGGCCTCCCGTCGCAGCCAGTATATGCAACAGGCAGTGGTATTGAACCGGTGAGATACGCCTTTTATACCCCATTCGGAACCCGACCGCAGGGAGACGCTTTTTTCGCCGACCGTCCGGGAGGGGTCTGCCCCAGGCCTCAAAAAGAGAGCCTCGGGGTCTCCGGGTTGAGAGGATCATCTTTTTGAATCCGGTATTACTTGACCCCGCACCCAGGCGCAGCTATACTTCTTAGTTGGCCCCTTACTGGGCCTCGAGGAAGCCCCGGTCAGCGCACTGCGGCTCACCCGACAAGGAGACAGCAATGCCCTTTACCAAAGAAGCCAAAGCCAGCGTAATCGAGAAGCACGCCCACAACGTAGGCGATACCGGTTCGACCGAAGTACAGGTGGCCCTGCTGACCGAACGCATCAATCGCCTATCGTCACATCTGACCGCCAACAACAACGATGTGGCTGCCAAGCGCGGTCTGCTGACCCTGGTAGGGCAGCGCAAACGCATGCTGGGCTATTTGGAAAACAAGGATAAAGCCCGCTACAAGGCACTGATCGAAAAGCTTGGGCTACGCAAATAAGAATGGTTCGGGGAGGCCCCGGACATTATCTATCGTGTACAATACATTTGACTCGGTAGGAGAGGCCGGGACTGGCTCCGCTGATGGTCTGAAGCTATGCCCAACCGCCTCAAAGCTCTTACTACGTGGCACACCCTTCTGAATATGTACCGATCTACACTCTGTCCCTGCTGTGTCCGTAGTGAGCGCTTCACCCATCACTCCCCCGACCCTGTAGGGTTGCGGTTGGAGCAGGGGGGTTTTGATCCAGCCTACCAGCGCACCCAGCGCTTTAACTGGGCCATCAGGAGTTAACATGAACGAAGAAAATCCAATACCCCAGGGCAGACGCTACAGCCTGGACGTGGGGGGTCGCACCCTGACCATCGAGACTGGAAGATATGCCAAGCATGTCTCTGGTTCGGTCTGGGTTAGCTATGGCGAAACGGTGGTGATGGCCACTGCCCAGGCCTCCGATGCTCCCATTCAGGCCGACTTCTTGCCTTTGACCGTGGAGTTTGAAGAAAGACACTACGCGGTTGGGCGCATCCCGGGTAGCTTCATGCGCCGCGAAGGGCGGCCTGGCGAAAAGGCAATTCTCTCGGCTCGTCTGACCGACCGCCCCATCCGGCCACTCTTTCCCAAGGGCTTCCGGCATGAGGTACAGGTCTTGCTCACCGTACTCTCCGCCGACCAGGAAAACACCCCGGACATCCTGGGGCCAATTGCCGCCAGTGCAGCCCTGATGCTCTCCGACATCCCCTGGGATGGGCCAATTGCTTCGGTACGAGTGGGGATGCACGGCGGACGACTGGTTTTGAACCCGGTGGCTCAGGAGAACGGCGTTTTGGATCTGGTGGTGGCTGGCTCCAGAGATGCCATCATCATGGTGGAGGCCGCTGCTCAAGAGGTGTCCGAGGATCAACTGGTGCAAGCCCTCGAGTTTGCCCACCGGGCCATGCAACCCATTCTGGAGCTGCAAGAACAAATGCGCTCGGAGCTGGGTAAGCAAAAGCTTTCCCACGTGCCCCCAGCCCGACTGGACGCGGAAACCCAGACTCTCCTTTACCAGCGGGCTATCGAGAGGGGACTCTCGAGCGTCCTGCAAACCGCTTCGAAGGGTGAGCGCTCGGAAGCCCTGGATGCCTTTAGTGAAGCCCTGATGGATGAGTTTGTGCCCAGCCGCGAGGATGGCTCGGTGGATGTCGAGCGGCGCAAACTGGTGGCTGAAGGCTTCGATGAAGTGCTCCAGAAGGAACTGCGTCGCCTGATCCTGCAAGAAAACAAGCGGGCCGACGGGCGCAGTCCTGAGCAGGTACGCCCCATCTGGATCGAGAGCAACATGCTACCCAAACCACACGGTTCGGCCATCTTCAGCCGGGGCGAAACCCAGGTTTTGGGCGTGGTGACGCTGGGCACAGGACGGGACGCGCAGTTGGTGGACGACCTCGGCTTGGAGTCGGAGGACAGCTTCCTGGTGCACTACAACTTCCCTCCCTACTCCACCGGCGAGGTCAAGCGCCTGCGCGGAGTAAGCCGCCGCGAAGTGGGCCACGGCAACCTGGCCAAGCGTGGTCTGCGGGCGGTGCTGCCTTCCAAAGAGGAGTTCCCTTATACCATTCGGGTGGTGGGGGATGTCCTGGAGTCCAATGGTTCTTCCAGCATGGCTACGGTCTGTGCGGGGTGTCTAGCCCTGCTGGATGCTGGAGTTCCCCTGAAGAAGCATGTGGCCGGTGTGGCCATGGGTCTGGTGAAAGAGGGCGACCAGTCCGTGGTTCTGACCGATATTCTGGGGCTGGAAGATGCCCTTGGCGATATGGACTTTAAGGTCACCGGCACCCGCGATGGGGTGACCGCGCTGCAAATGGACATCAAGATCAAGGGGTTGGCCGCCGAGACCATGCGGGCTGCTTTGTACCAGGCTCGAGAGGCTCGCTTGCACATCCTGAGCCTGATGGAAACCGCCGTTCCCTCCCACCGCACCGAGATGAAGCCCCAGGTGCCACGCATCCTGATCCTCAAGATCAACCCCGAGAAGATCGGGGGGATTATCGGGCCTGGCGGGAAGAACATCCGCGCTCTGGAGGAGTTGGGTGTGCAAATTGACATCGAGCAGGACGGTACCATCCGGCTCTATAGCGCCAATGGAGCTGCCGCCGAGGAGGCCAGGGCCCGCATCCTGGGCCAGACCGCCGAGGCCAGGGTGGGCGAAGTCTACGAGGGCAGGGTTACCCGCATTACCAACTTCGGGGCTTTTATCGAAATCCTACCGGGCAAGGATGGTCTGCTGCACATCAGCCAGATGGCCCAGGGGCGGGTCGAAAAAGTGGAGGATGTGCTCAAGATGGGGGACAACATCAAGGTCAAGGTCAACAAGATTGACGAGCAGGGCCGGGTGGATTTGATTCGTCCGGAACTCGAGGGTCTGGTCGCACCCCGCAAACCCCCGGTCAGGCGTTGATAGAACCACCGATTCAAACCGTGTTGGCGAATATTGTGTTGCGGGTTGATATAGTTCGACTCTCAGACAGCTCACGCTGTCAGGCACTGTCAGACTGAGCCATTACCCAGTCAAACCCATGCCCCAATCCGGTCTATCCATTGAGTGGAGTAACCATGAACGACAACCCACCTTTTAGTCGTCCCAGGGGGCCGCGCAAGCGGCAAGAAAGGCCCAAACCCAAAGGGCCGGTCTTCCTGGGCAAACCCCATGGCGCCGTCGAGATTGTATTTCTAGGCGGTACCGGCGAGATTGGTAAAAACATAGCCGCTGTCCGCTATGAAGACGAGATGTTCATCATTGATGGGGGTCTGGCCTTTCCGGACGCGCGTATGTTGGGCGTGGATATCGTGATCCCGCGAATAGACTACCTGATACAGAACAAAGATCTCATCAAGGGTTGGGTGCTTACCCACGGGCACGAAGACCATATCGGGGCCTTGCCCTACCTGTTTCCCCAGCTGCCACGAGTTCCGGGCTATGGGGCCAGGCTCACCCTGGGACTGGTCAAAGGCAAGCTCGAGGAATTTGGACTGGGCGTCGGGGAGTACAGCTTCAAGGAAGTCTCCCCCGATGATCGCATCGCCATTGGACGCTCTTTCCAGCTCGATTTGTTCCGGATGACGCATTCCATCCCCGACAATTTCGGTATGGTGATCCATACCCCTATCGGTAGAATCGTACACACTGGCGATTTCAAGCTCGATGAGCGCCCCATTGATGGAAAGACCTCACACCTGGAGAAAATTGCCCAGGCCGGCAGTGACGGGGTGCTCTGCCTTGTTGCCGACTCGACCAACGGCGAACGCCCAGGCATCACGCCTACCGAGACCGAGGTAGCGGCAGAGCTCGACAAGGTGATTGGCGCCGCTAAAGGGCGTATCTTTGTGACCACTTTTGCCTCACACATCCACCGGATTCAGTCGGTGGTCACCTCGGGGGAAAAGTATGGACGAAAGATTGCGGTGGAGGGGCGCTCGATGCTCAAGTACGCCCGCATTGCCCTCGAGCTGGGCTATTTCCAGCAAAAAGACCGCTTCTACACCCTGGATGAAATCAAGGATCTGCCCGACGAGCAGGTGCTGGTCATCACCACCGGTTCACAAGGGCAGCCCGAGGCTGTACTGGCCCGCCTGGCTGCTGGCAATCACGCAAAAATGACCATCCAGGAGGGCGATACGGTTATCCTGAGCAGCAGCCCTATTCCGGGCAACGAAGAGGCTGTTAACACCGTTATCAACCAGCTTTATGCACTGGGGGCCTATGTTTTCTATCCCCCGCGCTACCGTGTGCATGCTTCGGGCCATGCCAGCCACGAGGAACTCAAGACCGTGCTCAACCTGGCCCGGCCCAAGTTTTTGCTGCCCTGGCACGGCGAAATCCGCCACCAGACTAATTTCAAGTGGCTAGCCCAGAGCATCCCCCAGCCACCCGAAAAAATCTTGATTCCCGAGAACGGGCGCATCATCAAGCTCACCGCCAACAACATCGAGTTTGATGGCAAGGTTCCTCACGGACAACTCTACGTGGATGGACTGGGGGTTGGCGACATCACCGACGAAATCCTGGCCGACCGCAACCACATGGCCGCCGAGGGCGTGGTCATCATCACCGCGCTGGTCAGCCGCGAGCCACTGGTCGAGGTCATTTCCAAGGGGTTTGTCAAAGCCGGAGAACGCTTGCTGGGCGAGGTACGCAAGATGGCGATGGAGTCGCTTTATCGGGGGGTACGGGAAAAGAAACCCCTGGAAGAGATCCGTGACGACATCTACTACCCGGTCAAGAAATTCATCGCCAAGAACACCGGGCGCAATCCGGTCATTCTGCCAATTGTGATTGAAGGATGATGGTTCTGGCAGAAAACCAGGGCCTGCTCGAGACTCTGCACCGTAGCCGCGAGCGCCACAGGGCGAGTGCAAGACCTCGAGTTCAGAGCTAAACGGCCCGTAGTGGAATTCTGGCCCTTGCATGAGTCATGGCCTGGGAGTTTCGTTCAGCCCGGCCCTGGCAGCCGCATACATGACCTGAACATTCGGCTTTACCCCGGTCCAGAGTTCTAAGGCCAGCGCCCCCTGCCAGACCAACATGGGTAATCCGCCCAAGGTGAGCAAGCCCGCACTCTGCGCCGCGCGCATCAGTTGGGTAATGGCTGGATTGTAGATAATATCTACCACCGCACCTTCACGCGGCAACAACCCTTCAGGCAGGGGCGAAGTATGGGGGTCTTTCAAACCCACGCTGGTAGTATTGATGAGCAGGTCACAGCTTCTAACGGCGGTATCCAGCAAAGGCGGCGAAACCAGGTGCAGGCCAAATGCTTCGCACAGCTCTCTAGCACGTTCAATCGTGCGGTTATAGATCGCCACCCTGGCCCCTTCTTCTTTTAGCGCATACGCGATCGCCCGGGCCGCCCCTCCGGCCCCCAGAACCAGGGCTTTCTTGTTTCGATAGGAAATACCGGCTTCGTCCAGCCCGGATATGAAGCCCAGGGCATCGGTGTTATAGCCAGTCAGCCGAGCTCCTTCACACACAATGGTATTGACCGCACCAATAGCACTGGCCTCCGGAGCCAGTTCGTCGAGATAAGCCAGTACACTTTCTTTATGCGGGATGGTCACGTTGACCCCCGCATACTCCCGCCTGACTTCCTGCAGTCGCGCCCGCAAAAACTGGGGCGGAGTCTCCAGTGCCAGATACGAGCCTTCCAGTCCCGCAGCCCGCAACGCAGCCTCATGCATGGCCGGTGAGAGCGAGTGCGCCACCGGAAAACCAATCAATCCAAGCTTCACGACCGGATTCTACCCGCCAAGCCAGCATCCCATGCAATCCGCAGAACACCTGGAGGCACTGGACTGCAGCCTCGAGGTGGGCAGATGATCGCCACCCTGCAAGCCCCATTGCCGCTCGAGCCTTTGGGTTATCAGGCGGGTGTGATCCACCTCGTCTCCAGCAGCCATCCCCTTCATCGCCCATCTTAAGTTACACACCGCCCTGTGTTACTTGCTAAGATAAGGCGAGTGAAAACCTTGTTTTTCGTTTTTCTAATGATGACCTCCCTGGCCCAGGCCAAAACCTATGTCATTCCAATCGAGGGGACGATAGATGGGCCACTAGCCACCTTTATAGAACAGTCGCTCGATCAGGCCGAACGTGAAGGGGCCAGTGGGGTGTTATTCCGGGTCAACACCCCCGGAGGGCGGGTAGATGCAGCGATCCGCATCACGGATCGCATTCTGGCCTCTACCCTGCCCACCATGGCAGTGGTGGAAAATGCCTTTTCGGCTGGGGCTTTGATCTCGCTGGCCGCTCAGCAGATCATGATGCTGCCGGGCTCGAGTATTGGGGCAGCCCTGCCGGTTGCTATTTCCCCTATCCCCTTTGTAGGCGAACCGACTCCCGCGGATCGAAAGGTTATAGCCGCCCTCAGATCCAAGTTCCGGGCGGTAGCCGAGGCCCGGGGCCGTCCGGTCAATCTAGCCGAGGCCATGGTGGATCCCGAAGTAGTGGTGCAGGGCATCACCATCAGGGGCGAGCCGCTCACCCTTTCCGCCAAACGAGCGGTGGAGCTCAAGGTAGCCGATGCCGAGGTTGGCAGTATGCGGGCCGCCATCGAAAAGGCCGGTTTCAATATCAGCACCGTGGAGCTTCAACCCGGCCCGCAGGTACGGGTGGCCCGCTTCCTGACCGATCCCACCGTTGCCGCCATTCTGCTGGCAGTGGGCGTGCTGGGGCTTGTGCTGGAGTTTTTCACTCCTGGCACTTTTATCCCCGGCATTATCGGCCTGACTGCCCTGGGGCTGTTCTTCCTGGGGGGCTTTCTGGCCGGGCTATCCACCGCACTGACCATCATCCTGTTGTTTGGCGGGTTATTGCTGGTAGCGATTGAGTTGTTTGTCACCCCCGGATTTGGTATCCCCGGCCTGATCGGGCTGGGCCTGATCGGCGCCTCCATCTACTTCACCTTCGGCGATGAGGCGGTGCAGGTGGCAGCCATTGCCATCATCGCACTCGCGGTGGGCGTGTTCATACTTTTCCGCTACCTGCCCAGGGTCCGGGTGGCCAGGCCTTTTGTGCTGAGCAACGCGGTCGAAGAAGTGGCTCCCCCAAAATACGAGCTGGAAACCCTGCTGGGAGCCACCGGCACTGCTCTAACCGACCTTCGCCCCGCTGGCACCGCACAATTTGGCGATCGCCGGGTGGATGTAGTAACCGCGGGGGAGTTTATTGACCGTGGTCAGAGCATCCGGGTGATACAGGTCGAAGGCCCCCGGGTGGTGGTGCGTCGGCTCGAGGGCTAACTTCTATCTTCAACCCGGAGCAGCGCCAGCAGGGTAAACCAGAAGTGGCAGGTCGAGCTTCATGGGTTGAGCGACATCCACTGGAAACACTTCCGTCCGTTGCTGCGGAATTGCGAGCCCGAAACGGATTCTGCCAGAACAAAGCCGCAACCTGGTAGCATGGGAGTTTTTTGCACCTTGCCCGCTCTTGTGTTGGAGCTTTAGGATGTAAGCAGGTAGGATCAAGCCGTTTCTTCCGGTTCTATCCTGGACATAAACCGAACAACATCAAGGAGGATTTCATGGAGTTTGGAGCTTTAATCGTTGCAGGTCTGGCTTTGTTCGCGGTTTTGTTGTTCTTCTATCTGGTTCCGGTGCCCCTGTGGATTACGGCCCTATTCTCAGGGGTCAACGTGGCGCTCACAGCCCTGGTGGGGATGCGGTTCCGGCGAATTCCCCCCACCAAGATCGTCAATCCGATGATCAAGGCAATTAAGGCTGGCATTCCCGTCGAAACCGGCAAGCTCGAGGCCCAGTTCCTGGCTGGGGGTAACGTAGATCGTGTTGTAGATGCGCTAATCGCCGCCGATAAGGCCGGGATCAAGCTCAACTTCGACCGTGCCGCCGCAATTGACCTGGCAGGCCGCGATGTGCTGGAGGCGGTGCGGCTCTCGGTCAACCCTAAGGTTATTACCAGTCCGACGGTGGCCGGTATGGCCCAGGACGGCATCCAGTTGCTGGCCGTTGCCCGAATTACGGTTCGGGCCAATATTGACCGTCTGGTCGGGGGTGCCGGCGAGGAAACCATCGTGGCCCGGGTGGGCGAAGGCATCGTGGCCTCGATTGGTCAGAGCATGGATCACAAACAGGTGCTGGAGCAGCCCGATCGCATCTCCAAAACGGTGCTGGCCAAAGGCCTGGATGCTGGAACCGCCTTTGAAATTCTCTCGGTAGACATTGCCGAGGTGGACGTGGGCAAAAACATCGGGGCCCAGCTCCGCACCGACCAGGCCGAAGCCGACAAGAAAATCGCCCAGGCCAAGGCCGAAGAGCGCCGAGCAATGGCCGTTGCAGTCGAACAAGAAAACACGGCTCTGGTCGAGGCCATGCGGGCCAAACTGGTCGAGGCCCAGGCCGCTGTACCGCTGGGGCTGGCCGAGGCTCTGCGCAGCGGACGCATCGGGGTCATGGACTACTACCAGCTTAAGAATATTGAAGCCGATACCGATATGCGCGAGTCCATCAGCAAGGCCAGCGGCGGCAGTACGCCCGAGGGTGGGTCGAGTGGTACGCAGCGTTGAGGTGTGTAATGCGTAATGGGGTGGTTGGGGCGCCGATGAAGAATGGACTCCCAGGAGGTGGGGGGAACCGCGGTTTCACCCAGGCTCCTCTGCCCCCCTGCTCCCCTGCTCAAACCCGGAGGGCCCCATGGGTTTAGACGAACTCCTAGGTCTGCTGTTTTTGTTCTTCTTTATCGTGCTGCCTGCGCTACAGGGCCTGTTGCGGCGCGGGCAGAGGATGCCCCCAGACTTTGAACCGGATGAAATTCTGTTGCCAGGCGAAGAGCGCACCCCACCTGCGCAGCAACCGCAACCAAGACCGGCGCCAAGAGGTGGGCCTGCCGGCCCCTCCCCAACTTCGATGGGGCCAGCCCGTCCACCTGCCAGCACCCCGCCCCCCCGCCCCTTAGTAAGCCAGCCTTCTGCCCAGCCTCCAAGGCCCAAAACGCCTGCGGGTCAGCGCCCCAAGGCTCTTGCGGAGCTCGAGCGCGAACGTCTATCTCGGGCAGGTTCGCGTCCTGTGCAGCAGGAACCTGCCCGTCCCGTCCCGGCCAGACCCGCACCTCCCGCAACCACATCCAGAACCAAGCCTGCAGAGCAGTGGGAGCTCTCAATTACTCCGCATGCTATCCTGAATGGTGTGGTTTGGCACCAGGTGTTGGCTGAACCCAGGAGCCAGCATTGGAGAAGAGTACGCAAAACAAAGTGATCATACCCCTGCGTTCCCCCCAAGAAGCCCTGGCCCTGCTTGGCCAGGGCGATAAGCATCTCAAAACTCTGCGCAAGCTGCTCCCGGCTCAACTGGTGGTGCGGGGGCAGGAAGTGCAAATTGCGGGCGACCCCGACGAAGTGCGGCTGGCCGAGCGGGTGATGCGTGATCTGGTCACCCTGGTACGTCAGGGGGCCGAGATTGACGTGGGAACTCTGGAGCAGGTCATCCTGGTCGCCGAGAATGGGCAGTCGCTTCCGGTCGAGACTGCTACGCCCTCCCTGGGCAGTGAGCTGACCTTACCGGGAAGGCTCAAGCCCAAAACCCCTGGGCAGCGGCAGTACGTGGAGGCCATCAGCAGCCACGACATCACCTTTGGCATCGGCCCTGCCGGAACCGGAAAGACCTACCTGGCGGTTGCGATGGCTGTGGCTTTTCTCAAGGCCAAGAAAGTCAAGCGCATCATCCTGACCCGCCCCGCAGTGGAGGCTGGGGAGCGCCTGGGCTTTTTACCGGGCGACCTCCAGGCCAAGATTGACCCCTATTTACGCCCACTCTACGACGCAATTTTCGACATGATTGACGCGGAACGTTTCGATCAGTACATCCAGTCTGGAGTGATTGAGGTGGCGCCGCTGGCTTTCATGCGGGGGCGCACATTAAATGATGCCTTCATCATCCTCGATGAGGCGCAAAACACCACCCCCGAGCAGATGAAAATGTTCCTGACCCGGATGGGTTTCAATAGCCGGGTGGTCATCACCGGCGACATCACCCAGATTGACCTGCCCAAAGCCCAGAAAAGTGGCCTGGTCGAGGCGATGCGGATCCTCAAAGGCATCCAGGGCATTGCCCAGCAACGCTTTCTGGAGTCGGACGTGGTGCGTCACCCCCTCGTGGCCCGCATCATCAAGGCCTACGATTTTCACGAGCACGAAAATGATCGTCGCTCCGAACGCTGAGCTGTGGCCCGGTTTGCGATGGCAGAGGTGAATTGGGTCGCTCACATCCAGGCGCCCAGGGGTCTCGGCCCCCAGGTACGCAAAGCCCTGGCCCGCCTGATGACCGAGCTAGGCCATGGCGATAAGGCGCTCACCCTGGTGCTCGTTGGTGATAGCGAGATTCGCGCTCACAAACTGCAACACTGGGGCGAGGACGCCCCAACCGATGTGCTGTCTTTCCCGACCTACGAGCCTGGCGACCCCTTTATCCCGCCCCATCTGGGAGATATCGTGATCAGCCTGGATACTGCCCGCCGCCAGGCCGAGCAGCTAGGGCATAGTCTGCAAAAGGAGGTCAAGGTGTTGGCTGCGCACTCCCTGTGGCATTTGCTCGGACACGACCACTCTACCGAGGCTGAATGGGAGGGATTCAGACAGGTACAAGCGCGAATCCTCGAGTACTGAAGCGTTTCCACAAACAGGGGTCGCCCAAGCATGTGCTGCCGCAGGATGCAGGTCGAAAGTCGAAGGCCCGATGCCCACCCCCCCACCCAAGCCCGGTTCCGATCCGCTGCCCCTACGGGGCCTCCGGGCCTCGTTTGTCTATGCCTGGGCCGGGATTCGGATAGCCTG
>NZ_CALMCQ010000191.1 GCF_937863175.1 uncultured Meiothermus sp.
CCGATGAGGCCCACTTTGTGGCCGCAAAGTTAAAGGCCCGGTATCCCGGCTTCTGGGTGGTGGCGACCCGAACCGTAAGCTGATGCTTGGCAGAAGAAGGCACTGGTATTATCATCGAAGTGTCACCGGGGGTGCTTGCACGCTGTGCAGGCTGAGAAATACCCTTGGAACCTGAATCGGCTAAGACCGACGTAGGAAGCGTGACAAGGGCCAGAAACCCGCCGCTCAGGTTCGTTCCCCTCCCGGTGATAGGAGGGGATTTGTATGTGGATAAAGCTGTGGATAAGTTGTTGCCTGCTCCTGGGTATGCAACTCGGGGCACTGGGCCAGGCTCAGCCCATCACCCTGACTATCCTGACCCACGATAGCTGGGCCCTGGACAAAAACCTGATCGCCCAGTTCGAACGCCAGTCGGGTATTCGGCTGCGCTTTCTAAAGGGGGGCGATGCGGGAGCGATGCTGAACAAGGCCATCTTGAGCAAGGGGGCACCCATTGCCGATGTGATTTTCGGCTTCGACAACACCATGCTCTCGAGGGCCCTGCAAGCCGATATCTTGCAGCCCTACCGCTCGCCCGAGCTGCCCAACCTGCGCCCTGAACTCCTGCTCGACCAGACCTTCCGGGCCACCCCCGTAGATTTTGGCTATGTGGCCCTCAACTACGACCGGGACTTCTTCAAAAACCGGCCCCTGCCAGCGCGCTTTGCCGACCTCGCCTCTCCGGAGTTTGCCCGGCTGCTGGTGGTGCAAAACCCTGCTACCAGCTCACCTGGTCTGGCCTTCTTGCTGGCCACCGTGGCCAGCTTCGGTGAAGACGGCTACCTGGGTTTCTGGGAACGGCTTCGTCAGAACGGGGTGCGGGTGGTCAGTGGCTGGAGCGATGCCTACTATACCCATTTCACCCGTGCCGGGGGGGATCGTCCGCTGGTAGTCTCCTATAGCACCAGCCCCGCCGCCGAGCTTTTCTTTAGCGAGGCCCGTCCTAAGCCCACCGAGCCGCCCACGGCCAATCTCTTTCTGCCGGGTAGCTCCTTCTTCCAGATCGAGTATGTGGGCATCCTGCGGGGTACGCGCCACCTTCGGGCCGCCCAGCGCTTTGTGGACTGGCTGGTCTCGAGACCCGCCCAGGAGAATATTCCCACCCAGATGTGGGTCTACCCGGCACGACGTGAAGCCACCCTTCCGGAGGTCTTCCGCTGGGCCGAAGTCCCGCCCCAGCCTGCGCGTATGACGCCCCAGCAGATCGCCCAGAACCGCGAGCGCTGGATCCGTGAGTGGACGCAGGTAGTGGTGCAAAACCAGACCGCTCAGGGTGTGATGGCACGACGCTAGATTTCGATGAAACTGCTATGGCAGCGCTCATCCTGGGTTTTTGCTCTACCGGTACTGGTCTTCCTGGGGTTGGCCGTGGTGTATCCACTGGGCCGAATCGTTGCGCTGGGCCTGGGCGAGGGCTTGCAGGGGGCTCTCGTAGACCCCTACTACGGGTCCCGACTGGTCTGGAGCCTGGCCTATGGCGTAGGCTCCTCCTTACTGAGCATCGTGCTGGCCCTGCCGCTGGCCTATGCCTTCCGCTACCTCTTCCCTGGAAGGGGATTTTTGCTGGGCTTTTCCACCGTGCCGTTCGTCCTGCCTACCATCGTCGTGGCGATTGGTTTTCTAAGCCTGGTGGGGCCGAATGGCGTGTTGGGCACCAACCTCTACGGTACCGCCTGGGTGTTGTTCTGGGCCAGCCTGCTCTATAACCTGGGCCTGGTTCTGCGACCCCTGGTGGCCATGCTGCCGGCTTTGCATACCCCGCTGGCAGCGGCCCGTATCCTGGGGGCTACCCCGTTGCGGGCCTATCTACGGGTGGGTCTTCCTTTGATGTGGCCCGCACTACTCTCGGGTGGAAGCCTGGTTTTCCTTTTCAGCTTCAGCAGCTTTGGGATCCCTCTCTTGCTGGGAGGGCCTGGGTGGGCGACGCTCGAGGTTGCGACCTATCATGCCCTGGTTCAGCGCCTGGCCTTTCCCGAGGCCACTGCCCTGGTGCTGATGCAACTGGGGGTGACACTGGTGGTCTTGCTGGGTTATTTGCGCCTGCAAGAAGGTCTGGCCCTGGGTATTGGCGGCTATGGCTCGCCCCTGCCTCTTTCACCCAGAAAGACCTGGCTCGTGGCTTTACTGGTATGGGGATTCTTTTTGATCCTCTACAGCCCCCTATGGACGCTGTTACCACGGGCTTTTGAACGGCCCGCTGCC
>NZ_CALMCQ010000192.1 GCF_937863175.1 uncultured Meiothermus sp.
CGGGGTTCATATGGAGTTGCGCCAGGCAGTGAGTGCTTTGAAACCGCAGGATTTGAAGCGGAAGTCGGGTCGCTGGACGCTGGCCGAACATGCTTTTGGGGCGGCCAACCACGATATCTACCATGCCGGACAAATTCGCCTGCTAAGAAGAATGCAAGAAGCCACTGGCTTGGAGGATACATGAGCGTTGTGTTGTCTGAACTATCCGGGGGCATCCTGGCCCTGACCATGAACCGGCCAGATACCGTGAATGCCTTTACCACCGAGATGCTCCGCGAACTCAGCAAGGCTTTTGGCAAGGAAGCAGCCCAGCCCGAAGTCCGGGTAGTGGTATTGCGGGGGGCGGGGCGGGGTTTCTGCTCTGGGCAGGATTTACGTGAATTTGAGGGTAAGACCCTGTCGTACAAGTCCCATCTGCGCAACTACCAGGCAGTAGTGGAGAACATCGCGGGGCTTGAAAAGCCGGTTATCGCTGCCGTTCATGGAGCAGCAGCGGGGGCTGGAATGTCGCTGGCGCTGGCTTGCGATCTGCGCGTAGCCGCTTCGGATGCTGTGTTTACCAGTGGTTTTAGCAAAATCGGTTTGATTCCCGACGCGGGGATGAACTACCACCTGCCGCGTATGGTGGGTTATGCCAGAGCCTTCGAGATAGAAGCTCTATCGGGTCGCATCAAGGCCGAGGAGGCCCTGGCCCTGGGCCTGGTGAATCGGGTGATAGCCGTCGAAGCTTTTGCCGAAGAGGTGGCCAGGCTGGCAGGAGAGCTGGCTCAGGGGCCCACCAAAACCTACGGGTTGATTAAGCGGGCCCTGCGGCGCAGTGCCAGTGCGACCCTCGAGGAGATGCTGGAGTACGAGGCCCTGCTGCAAGAGGTCGCAGGCCGCACCGAGGATCATAAAGAGGGTGTGCAAGCCTTCTACGAAAAGCGACCACCCAGGTACAGCGGCAAGTAAACTGATTCTGTGATTCGTTACCTGAAAGGTAGGGTGCTCAAAAAGGGCCTGAACAGCGTGGTACTCCTGGTGGGTGGGGTGGGCCTCGAGGCGGGCTGCCCGGCCTCGACCCTGGCCCAGCTTGCCGAAGGGCAGGAGGCCACCCTGCACACCCGGCTGATTGTCCGGGAGGATGACCTGTCGCTTTATGGCTTTACCGACGAACGCAGTCAGGAACTTTTTGAACTGCTGCTCTCGGTCTCGGGGGTGGGGCCCCGGGTTGCCCTTAACCTGCTCTCCTCTCAGACCCCGGCCCTGCTCGCCAGGGCACTGGCCGAGGGTGATCTGCGCTTGCTAACGGCTGCCCAGGGGGTAGGCAAGAAACTGGCCGAGCGGATTGCGCTCGAGCTGCGCGGCAAGGTTCCGGCCCACCTGATGGGCGAGGGAGGGGCCATCGTCCGCACCTCCCATACCCAGGAGGCCGAGCTGGCCCTGGTCACGCTGGGTTTCCGGGAAAGCCAGGTGCGCAGTGTGGTGGCCGAAATCGCCCAGAAAAACCCCCAGGCTGGTACCCAAGAACTCATCAAACTGGCCTTGAAGGCACTGCGCTAAAGGGAGCTTGAGCAGCAAGCCCCCGAGAGCATCGTTCTCAGAAATAGTGCTCTCCGAAAATCCTCGCTCACTTCCATTTCCAATGCTGAGCCCAGTACGGGCAGAGTGTGGTTTGACCTTCATCTACCCACTCCTCGATCTCTCTGGGAGGGAGGAAGCAGAGACAGTGAAAACGGCCACACAACACCCTCTGTAAAATTTCAGCCCAGTGGTGGACTGTGTGTGGGAGGGCATACTGGTCAGTCATAAAGTCTCCAGCCAGGGCAGCATCTCCAGCAGGCTGCTGACCTCGAGGTCTGCCGGGTGGTTGGGGTCTTTGGGCTTGAAACCGCGCTCAACCCAGACCGACCGGATCCCCGCGTTCGTCGCCCCAGCCACATCGCGCTCGGGATTGTCACCCACCATCACACAGGCCGAAAGCTCAACCGCCAGCTCGGTGCAGATGTGGTCAAAGATGCCGCGCTGGGGCTTGCCGATGTTTTGCTCACCGGAGACTGCAATGGCCTGAAAGCGATCCTGGAGACCAGACCCCTCGAGCTTGTCCCGCTGCAAATCGGGCACCCCGTTGGTGACGATGCCCAGTCTGTAGCCAGCCAGGGCCTTCAGCAACTCGTCAACCTCGGGATAACGCGGGTACAACCGCCGCTCGCTAAAGTAGCGGTGAACCAGGGCTTCACACAGGGCGTCGTCATGAATCCCCTGGTCGGCAAGGGATTCGTTCCAGACCGCTATGCGAAAGGCCGGCGCCCATTCGCTCAGGGTCTTGAGGGCGGGGTGAGTCTGCGCCTCGTAGCGAGCCCAAAGCCCCTCCCCCGCACTGTGACCGATGCGCTGGGTATAGTCAAAAACCGGAGAGGTTCGCCAGAGCCGGACAGCCGTCTCTTCGGCGGCCTGCACCAGGCGCGCAACATCCAGGCAGTACCAGGAGGCCGCATAAAAAGCACAACCGCGCAAGGCATGTAGCGAGACCGGGTGGTCGAGGATCAAGGTTTCGTCCAGGTCAAACAGAATGGCCCGAATCATCCCTCAATCTTACGAGAAGACCAGGGCTGTTGTATGGCGTATAGAGGGTTTCAGAGTTCAACCGGCTTTCTCGAGCAGCGCCCGTGCCCCTTCGACCAGGGCTTCGTGTTCATTTTGGGTGGATTTCAGCCCTTCCCATAGCGCAGCGAAGTAGCTCTCCTGCATGAGTGCAATTTCAATAGCCATAATCTTTTCAAAGGCGGAAATGGCGGCGAATATTTCGGCCCCCCGCAGGGCGTTGCGCAGATGCTCGAGGGTCAATTCCTGCACGATTCCCACAGCCGGAACAATGTGCCCTGGCCGAACTCCCACCCGGGCGTGTACCAACCCGATATATATACGTCGCCTGGCGTAGCTGGCATCATAGTTGCCGGAAAAAAGCTCACGATACCAGAGCGCAAACGACTGGTAGAGCCGTTCGACCCGGCCTGGAACGCTCCACAGGATTTCGTGCATCTCGGGGTCGCGGCCCAGGTAGTCGTAGAAGGCCAGGGCAATCTCCGGGGCCAGTGGAGCGGCCACCGCCTCGAGGCTCTGCAAGGTTTTCACGTGTTGCTGCACAAACCCAGTACGACGAACCAGGGTTTGCAGCAGTTCTTCAGAATTCACTTCTGAGATTTTATACCAGATCTGCACCGGAGGGCCAGGCACACCCTCGGCAAGATTCCCTAATGAAGCGCAACCGATACCCACTGGTGTCCGAACGCTGGCATGACAACGCAGTTGCAGGGTTGTTCTGCCATCATCGCTTCATCTGGCTTTTTCCAGCATGGCCCGGGCCCCCATCACCAGTGCTCTCTCCTGGTCGGTGGCTATACCCAGGCGGTAGCCAAACTCCATAGCCTGCATATAGCTGTCCTGCATGATGGCAGCCTCAATGGCCATAATCTTTTGGAAAGCCTCCACCGCATTGAAAATTTCCACCGAGCGAATGGTGTTGCGCAAGTGCTCGAGCGATAATTCCTGCACGATACCGAAGGCCGGCATGATGAAACTGGGCTTAACCCCTACGGCGGCATGCACCAGGCCAATACGCGCGCGTTTTTCGGCATACTCGCCATCATATGAGCCACAAAAAAGACCCCGGTACCAGTCAGAGAAGCTCGAATAGAGCCTCTCGACCCTTCCCGGAGAGTCCCACAGAATCGCGCGCATTTCCTCATCCCGACCCAGGTAATCGTAAAAGGCCAGGGCAATTTCCGAAGCCATCGGGGCCATCAGGGGCTCGAGCTGACGCAACGTCCGCACGTGCTGCTCGAGCAGTCCCGTCCGGCATATTAATTTGTTCAGCAGATCCTCGGCCTTCATCCGGGACAATTGTACCGTGATTTGTCAGTTACTAGTAGGTCTGCACCAAATACCATCCCCAGTACAAACTGGATTACAGGTACAGTGTGCGTTGGGAGTATCGGCCCTCCGTACACGAATCAACCCGTCGCCCCGCATAGCCCGGCGCCGAACCTTGCGAGGAGCAGGGTTCCGTCAGAGCTCACCCTGGGGTTTGGGTCTCAGCCAGGCTCTGCCCTATCACACCCTGGAAAAAAAACGTCTGACCAAGGATGGTAAGCTTAGTTACTTTTTAGTACTTTTGGCCCTTGCGTAGTTCATTAATCTAAATAAGACTTCTTACCAGAAAGTCGGCTTTCTTACGGAAAGGGGTCATACAGTGAGAATCCTTAAACCACTTGTAGTGGGTCTGGCGATTGTTGCCGTAGCAGCGGGTGTAACCATCGCCCAAACTCAACCAGACCAGCTTCGCCAGACTGCACAAGCGCTCTTTGCTCCGTTGCCCGAAGTTGCCGATAATCCAGACAATCCAGTAACCCGACCCAAAGTCACCTTGGGCAAGATGCTTTTCTACGATCCTCGCCTCTCGCTCAGTGGCTTCGTGTCGTGCAATAGCTGCCACAACCTGGCGACCTACGGTGTAGACAACTTGCCAACCTCGATTGGCCATCGCTGGGCGGTAGGGCCGCGTAATTCACCAACAGTATTGAATGCCGCACTACACACCGTTCAATTCTGGGATGGTCGCGCCAAAGACCTGGAAGAACAAGCCCAGGGTCCCATCGTCAATCCCATCGAGATGGCTATTCCCAATCAGGCCTTTGCGGTTGAACGCGTTGCTTCAATGCCCGAGTATGTTCGGCGCTTTGCTTCTGCTTTCCCCGGAGAAGCCCAGCCGCTGAACTACGTCAACATCGCCAAGGCTCTGGCCGCATTTCAACGCACCCTGATGACTCCAGACCGTTTTGACTCCTGGTTAAGGGGTAATGATGCCGCTCTGAGTGCGAGGGAACTGGCCGGTCTGCAAACTTTTATTGCCCAGGGCTGTGCAAGCTGCCACGGCGGCCCCGCGCTGGGTGGAAACAACATGGCGAAGTTTGGGGTTGTTGAGTCTTACTGGGAAGCCACCCGCGACGTGGTCGGCATCGGTGGACCAACCATGCCCATTGATGTCGGTAGATTTGCCGTAACACATAACGAGGCCGACCTCTACATCTTCAAGTCTCCCTCGCTCCGCAACATCACCCGCACCTACCCCTACTTCCACGATGGCGGTGTGTGGAGTTTAAGGGATGCAACCCAGATCATGGCACGCGTGCAGTTTGGTCGCGATTTGTCCAGCGAAGACCTCGACAACCTGATGGCGTTTTATCAGGCCCTCGAGGGGAGAATCCCGCCCTACGCATTGGCGCTGCCCATACTTCCCCCTTCAACCCAGCAAACCCCCCGGCCCAGCAACCGGTAAGCCTCCACCTCGAGGTATCCCTCAGGCGGTCTAGCCAGTCAACTCGATCCGCTCTCGCTCTCACCGGGATAAAGTTTTGGCCGTACAGATCCTCTGTACGGCCGGTACTTTAGAATGCGCGTCGGCATACATCATCGCCTTCCACATCAGAACCAGTTTGATAACCCAACCCGCCTTTGCCCAGGGCGGTTTTCAAATTTTTTTGCATCTCTGATTACGTTGAAAACGCCTCCGGCCTCCGCGAATGGGCGTACCTTCTACGGCAACCGGCCTGGTTGTTGCAAGACTGCCTTCGGGCCTAGCCTCTGCCCATGATCAAAAGTGTCTGACAGTAGCAGACCAGCAAGGGCATCCGAAAAGCCTGCCTACTCGGTACTGACCTCCTGTACCACCTGCTGATTGACTGGCAGCACCATGCGGAAATGAGCAGCAGGGTCGGCCAGCAGCCGCATCAAACGTTCGGCCTTGTCTTCACGTTCGGCATCGCGCAGGGCCTCGAGGTAGGCGCCCATCAGTTCACGCACATCCGCGATCCCTCGCTCATCGAGCTTTTGAATCGCTACTTTGGCCCCCTTGGCCAACCGCCGGTGCATGGCATCTTCTTTCAGGCCCATCTCGAGCCAGTAGCGTAGATAAACCCGCCCGCCGGTCATGCCCGAGCAGATCCAGGGGCCCGGATCACCCAGCACCACGGCCCGCCCACGGGTCATGTACTCAAAGGCAAATCCCTTGGCCTGAGCACGGGCCGCAATATTGCCAAGTTCGTCCTGTACTGGACGGTCCGGTTCGCCGGCCAGCACTACATCGGCCCCCGAAAGGCGGATGCAGAAGCGGCTGTCGGCCTGTCCTTCGACAATCAGCAGCCCCCCAATGGCCCCATAGGCAAAAGACTTCCCCACCGAGCCGTCCACATACTGGCCGAAGGGGTTGCGGCCTTTCAAAATCGCCACCTTGCCCCCATAGGCGTTCTTGGCGATGCCATCCTGGGCGCCTCCTTCCACCAGAATGTCCAGACCTTCAACGTTGAAGGCTGCGATGCCGTTGCCTGCCACGCTGCCTGCATCAAAGCGAATTTCCACCCTGGCGGCGTCCCACCCCTTGCCGTACAAGCGACGGCGGGCAATCTCTCCTGCCAGGTGGGTACCCAGAGCACGGTCGGTAGAGCCCACCGGCCCTTCCTGAAAGAGCAGTTCGCGCGCACCGTCGGCGTAGGCACTGGTGACCACCTCGGTAATCGAACGGGTCAACTGGTTCAGGGGTTTGCGGAGTATGTGCGCCGAGCGTTCGCCGAGCCACTCGGGAGCCGAGACGGGTTCGAAGAAATAGCTCAGGTCAACTTCACCGTCTCCCTCCTGGGTCAGCAGGTCGCTGCGGCCCACCAGATCGCGCAGGCTCATTTCGCCCAGGGCCGCCACCAGCCGCCGCAATTCGTTGGCCTTGGCAGCAAAAAAATGTACCAGTTGTTCCACCGCCCGGTTCGATTCTTGCGGCACAAAACGCTTCAAGCCATGGGCCTGGGCCTGCTCCACGGTCTCGATCTGGGTGGCAATACCCACGTGGCAGGTGTCCATCTGGCACTGGCGGCAGATGGTGCAGCCAATCGCCACCATGGCCATGGTTGCCATGCCCACCCGGTCTGCACCCAGCAGCACCATCCGCAGCACATCATAGGCAGTTTTGAGTCCGCCATCGGCCCACAGCTCTACCTTGTCGCGCATCCCGGCCCGCACCAGCGCCCGGTGGGCCCGGCGTACGCCAATTTCCACCGGCAGGCCGGCGTATTTGAGGGCATGCCAGCGGGCTGCCCCCGTACCCCCCTCGAAACCTGAGAGCGCAATTACATCGGCCCCGGCTTTGGCGATGCCCACCGCGATGGTGCCAATGCCCGGGATGACCGGAACCTTGACCGAGACCCTGGCCCTGGGGTTGACGGTTTTGAGTTCTTCGATCAGCTGGGCCAGGTCTTCGATGGAGTAGAGGTCGTGGTTGTTGGAGGGCGAGATCAGGTCTACCCCAGGAACCGCATTGCGGGCCGCTGCTACCTTGGCCGTGACCTTCTTACCCGGAAGGTGTCCCCCCTCCCCCGGCTTAGCTCCCTGGCCGATCTTGATCTCGATGAAGCCCGCCGAGTTGAGCATGTAGGCATGAGCTCCAAAGCGACCAGAAGCCACCTGCTGGCCGCGCCAGTGAGTGTATTTGCCCAGCATGTCGGGAATTTCGCCGCCCTCACCATTGATGCAAACCATGTTAAGCTTCTTGACCGCTTCCACATAGGCACGGAAGGCCGTCTCGCCCTGCGAACCAAAACTCATCGCAGTGATCACGAAGGGCAGAGAATGTCCCCCCACGCTCAGGTCTACTTCTTCGGGATTGACCTCGGATTTGCTGGCAAACCGGATACCCAGGAGCTGCCGGGCTGCCACCGGCGACTCATTCTCCAGCCCGCGTACCTTTTCCTGAAAGTGCTCGTAGGGCGACTCGCCCGAGGCAACCTCCATCGCCGCCTTGAAGATGCGGGGATTGAAGCGGAAGTCTTTGGCAGGCAGCACTTTTTCGGCGTTGAGCAGGTTGAGGCGCTCGAGCAGGGTGCGCTCGAGCTCCAGCAACCCATAGCCCGCCTTATCCGAACCCAAAAAGTTGCGGATGCCGAACAGTTCGGCCAGCTCCGGCTTGAGGCCGATGGCGCTGAAGATGCGCCCATAGCCGCGCACCTCGTGGATGCCCATGGTAGAGATCACTTTTTCCAGGCCCTTCTTGAGGCCCTCGAGCAGGTTCTGTAGGCCCAGGGCGCCCTTGCTGGCCTGGGCCTTGTGCTGCATCAGCCAGGGAGCCACTGCATCGGCCCCAAGGCCCAGACACACCGCCATATCGTGCAGGTTTCGCACCCCGCCAGAGTGCACCAGGAGCGAGGTACGACGGCGCAGCGAGACCCCTTCTTCGTCACGGGCTTCTTCCAGCGACTTGCCAACCGCGGCCAGGGCCAGGTATACATCCAGCCAGACACCCCCCTCGAAAGCACCCCGATCCGAGATCACCAGGAGTTCGGCCCCATCGCGGGCTGCCTGGACCGCCGTCACTTGCAGTCGCTTGAGTCCAGCCGCTATTCCCTCCTCCACCGAAAACTGCGCGGGGAGGACAGCATGTTTGAAACGGCGCAGGGCTTCTTCGTAGCTCAGGGTGCCCTGACCCTGAGCAATGGCCCCTGCCGTGGAAACAGTCTCTTCCAGCAGCACCGGCACCACCAATTCCTCGACATGCCCCGCCCCGCGCCCATCGGGCAGGGGCCGCCGACCCAGGATGCTACGGGTTGAGAAGTGTTCGATTTCGCGCTCACGGTCAATGGCCGGGTTGGTCACCACTGCCACGGTTTCCTTGAAGAACTCCGAAAGGTTGGGCTTCTCGGGGTTGAGAGCCGCGATGGGGCCATCGTAGCCGAGCGAACCGATGGGTTCGTTGCCGTTTTCAGCAATGGCCTCGAGGTAACCCGTATCCCAGCGATCCCAGCCGTAGGCCCGCTCGAGGCCCAGCGAAGGCGGAGCAGGCTTGTCTTCAACCTGGGCTTCGCTACCCCCTGCCAGGGGCGGTATCGCGGCGCTACGAGGCCCCGCCAGATGACCCGCATAACCTTCCAGGCTATGGGTTTTGGTCAAGATGCGCTCCAGCACCAGGCGCTGATGGCGGTCGTAAGTGAAAAGCCGCGTTCCATCGGGTGTCAGACGCAGGTAGATCTTTTCCCCCGGGGCAAAGGGGCGCGGTTCGGAAACAAATTCCTCGACCGTAAAAACTCCCCGCTCCGAGCTAAAGACATACTCCGAGTCGGTCTCGACGAACCACAAGGGGCGCAACCCCATCGCATCCGTTCCAAAGACCGCCTCTTCGCGGTGGCGCGTCACCAGGGCCGCTGGGCCCTGGGCCAGCGGGCCAAAGCGCTGGCGCAGGTTCATGTAGAGATCCTGCAACGCTGGCGAATAGTTCTTGATCTCACCCAAAATGGGCGGAAGCGCCAGATCCATGGCCTCGGGCAAGGAAAGGCCAAAGCGGTAGAGCAACCCCTCCAGGATGCGGTTCAGGTCTTGGGAGTCGGAACCGCCGGTGAGCGGGATGTCCAGAAAACGCCCCTCGCGGCGCAGTCGCTCGATGGTGTTGATCTCGCCGTTGTGGCCCAGCAAACCAAAAGGCTGCACCGCCTCGAAAGTGGACATGGTATTGGTGGAGTAGCGGTTGTGGCCCAGGGTGATGATGGACTTGTACTCCGCACGGGAGAGCTCGGGAAAATAGCGCTTGAGAATTTCTGCTGAACCCCGCACCTTGTAGACCACCGTAGCGGTTGAAAGCGAGACCACATGCACGGGAAAGCGCCGCTCTAAAAGCAGCCCCAGCTCCCAAAGCGGGCCATCGCCATCGGTGGAAAGTCCTGCTACTTGATAGAACAACGGCTCAGTGCGCTTGCCCACCGGCCCCAGCACGCTGCCGCTGGTCACCCCTTTGCGCTCCAAAAGCAGTTTGATTCCCCGCCTCGAGCCTTCTACTCGAAACAAATCGAAAAGTTCCTGAACCCGGGTGCTTTCGCTTTTGGGAATAAAAAGATGCCCTACAAAAAAGCGAGGGTTCTGGGCCAGGCTGCTATCCAGCCCCGCCTCGTAAAGGTAGCCCGCCCAGAGCTCACGTGGAAGATCGGTCTGGATACCCGTGCCATCGCCTTCCCCCCGAATCAACCCTGCACGATGGGCCATCTTGTAGAGGCTTTCGATGGTACGCTGCACATTGGCATGGCTTGGGCGAGCGCTCTTCTCGGCAATTGCGATAATTCCGCACGCGTCGCGTCCATTTGGTATACCAGGATATGCCTCACTAAATCTCATCTACCAGACCTCCAGAACTGTGCGGGACGGATGTTGGGGGGGAACCTTCGCATAAGTTTGCGAAGATTTGAAGCAGTATACGGATCCCCCTGGTTTGCGTCAATACAAGGAGGGTTGTATAGAAATCCGGCTATTCGTAAGTTCAGGACAAAGATACCTGAGCTGGTTCGTCCGGTACCTGGCGTGATTCCGGCTCGTCAACAAAAACCCTCCAAGAACGCATTTTCTTGACATGGCTTTGCGGTTGCTCCTACAATGCAACCTGGAGCGTTACGCCTGGTGGTGCGCCGGGCAACAATTCCCAGGGCCAACTGGTGCCGAGCATGAAGCACACGACGCAACTCCCGTACCTTCGATGGGCTGTTTCACCCCTTAGTAATCAGTGGACGGTGTACTAGGAGGTTCTGTGGAAACGCTGCGTGTATCCGGCAAGTCACGTCCCAACTCCGTCGCAGGTGCTATCGCTGCTCTGCTGCGCACCCAGAACGAAGTCGAGGTTCAAGCCATCGGCCCCGAGGCCGTTAATCAGGCCGTCAAAGCCATCGCGATTGCCCGGGGGTACATTGCCCCCGACAACCTGGATTTGACGGTGAAACCAGCGTTTGTAAAGCTCGAACTCGAGAGTGAGGAACGCACCGCCCTGCGCTTTACCGTACGCAGCCAGCCCTTGCAGCCATAAAGCCCCTGAGCAGTGGTTTTTTGCCATCAACG
>NZ_CALMCQ010000193.1 GCF_937863175.1 uncultured Meiothermus sp.
TTGGCTGGGTTGTTATCGTCGCTACTTTGAACCTCGAACTCCACCCGCACCTTGGCTACGTTGCGCGGAATGAAGCGCACGGTCTGCGTTGTGCTGCGGCCTGTGGCCAGATTGGGTAGGGTGCAGGTCACCACACTGGCCGCTTGAGAGCACCCCGCGCTGGGAACCAGTTCGGCTCCGGTGGGCAGGGTGGCTTTGAGGCTGATTGCGGTTGCAGGATCGGGGCCGAGGTTCTCTACCGTGACGCCAAACAGGTTGGGTGCGTTTACCGTCATGCTGGAGTTGTAGCCATAGCTCGAGATGCGTACATCTGCGGCTGCCAGCCCGGTGGCTGAGAGAATAACCGCTGCCCATACGCCGAGTCGGTTGACATGGATGCGTCTCACCCTTACCTCCTTGGATCGCCCATTCGCGACATATAGAGGCTATCCAGGTGAGCGTGACTGGAGGATGACTGCTTATAAGGCAGGCCAGACCAGCACCTCTTGCCCAACCCGCAAGTTGTGGAAGAACAAGACATCGGAAGAGAGCAGTAGTTGCGGTCCAATGTGGCTTTTGGCCTCGACGGGCAGTTGCAGGATGCGCTCCTCGGTGCGCACTTCGATCTGGCTGAAGGGGCCGTAGTGGTTGCGCCAGACCCGCAACAGCTGGGTATCTAGGCGTGCTCCCACAGAGCCTTCCAGGCGACCTACCATTAGACGAACCGTGCGGGGGGTGCGAAAGGTAATCTGAGCCAGGCCCAGACGGGCCATTCGGCTCACGTTGAGGTTGACCAGATCGCTGGAAATCCCGCTGATAGCCGAGAGGTCGAACAGGCTAATGGGCTTACCCATGTGCCGCAACAACTCGAACTCGTCGGGCGAGAGGGTGAGGTGGGTGGTGCGGTTGGCATCGGTAAGCTGTACCTGGTCGAAGGGGCTCAAATCGAGGCGAGCGTCCATAAAGCGGATAGCCTGGAGCAGGTAGTTGTCGAGAGAGCCCTCGAGGCTCGACTGCTTGGCCCGCTCGCCACTCAGAAAGCGAAACTTGCCTTCCTTGAGAACCAGAATCTGCAATAGACCATCGCTCCCTGCTTTGCCTTTGTACTGGGCGTGAACAGGCTGACCCCGCTCCAGATACACCTCACCGCCCGGAACCTTGAACGCCCCCGTTTGCCCAGCTTGCGAGAGCAGCTGCAAGATTTCGATGGGGCCTAGAAGGTCGAAGTTGCCATCCATACAGCGCAGGCGCGGGAAAAGTGCAGGTTACCCCGAGGGGAATGAGAGCAACCCTCATTGTAGCAGGCGGTGTCTGGACGGCGGCCCTCGGGGTAGCCTGTTTCAGTATAGAAGTCTGGATGGTCAGGCCGAGGCGAATTTGACCGGGATAGCGTTACATAAAGCGGTCGTGGTCTGCAACTGGTTCCTCCGATACCTGGTTTACACTCCCCCGACGCTCGCAATAATGCGATTCTGGTATGGGTTCATTCAAGCAACCTGGATGTTAGTCCTCACGAGATCGGTATCAGTGGGTTGCCTGGGTTTCCAGAAACACCTCCAGGGCCTGGTCTAGCATCCTGTACACTGCTTCAAAATGCCGCAGATTGCCGTAGTAAGGGTCGGGCACCTCGCCCCCGCCGTTCAAGTCCAGCAACAGACGGGCCTTGCCCTGGTGCTGGGGAAACATCTGCTCGAGAGTCCACAGATTTTCTTTGTCCATTACCAGTACGTGGTCATAATAGGTCAAATCTTCGGCGCGAACCTGGCGGGCGGTGTGCGGGAAACCCGCGCCATACCTGGCCAGTACCTGTTCGGTGCGCGGGTCGGCAGGCTCACCCTGGTGCCAGCCTCCGGTTCCGCAGGAGTCTACCTCGAGCTGCCCTTCCAGGCCGCGCTCGTGTAGCTTGCGGCGCAGAATGCCCTCGGCCATGGGGCTGCGGCAGATGTTGCCCATGCAGACGAAGAGCACCCGGGTCATAGTCGAACCACAACCCCCTCGTTGGGGCGAAGCTCGAGGGTCTGACCAGTGCGGCCATAGCGATCCAGGTGGGTCGAGAGCAGAACCTCGCCGCCCGGCAGCAAGAGCGCCTTAGGCTGGCTGGTGAAGTTGAGCGCCACCAGCACCTCGCCGCCACGCAGGTAGGCGAAAACGCCCTCGGGAGCCTTGTAGGTCTGGTAGCCGCCCTCCAGCAGCGGCGGTGTTCCCTTGCGCACAACCAGCAGGGTTCGTACCAGGGTCAGCATGGACTCCGGGTCGGCGTCCTGGGCCTCCACATTGCGTTCCGGGTAGTCCGCCGTTACCGGTAGCCAGGGCGCCAGGGTGCTGAAACCCGCGAAGGCATGGCCCGTCCACTGCATAGGGGTGCGCTCGGGGTCACGGCCAGGGTCTAGGCCGTGTTCACCCGCACTGTCTTTTTGCCGCAGCGCGGCAGGATCCTGGACCTTGTCTGGCGGAATAACCCCGTCTACCATCCCGATCTCGTCGCCGTAGTACCAGGTTGGCGAGCCGCGCAGGGTAAAGAGCATCATCGCGGCTACCCTGGCCTGGGCGTGCCCGATGCGGGTGGCCAGGCGGTGCTGGTCGTGGTTGCCCAGCACCCAGTTGGGCGTGGCAAAAGGCGGCAGGCTGGCCTCGTACTCCTCCACAATAACGCGGATGTTGTCGGCGCTCCAGTTGTGCAGACCCCGGAAAATCAGGTGAAAGTTGAAGGGCAGGTGGCAGCCAGGTTTTTCTGCGGTGCCGTAGTAGGGCATGAGCTGGTGGTAGGGCAGATAGATTTCCCCCACCATCACCCGGTGCCCTGGATACTCATCCAGTACTGAACGCATCTCCTGCACAATCTCGCGGGTCTCGAGCTGATCTTCCTGGTAGATGTGGATATGTCGGAAGCGGTCTATCTCGCCGGGTTTGTACTGAGGGTTGTCCGGCTCGTCGCGGAACAAGGCATCCTCCACCAACAACCAAAGCACATCAATGCGGAAGCCGTCTACCCCTTTGTCCAGCCAGAACCGCATCGCCTCGTACATGGCCGAGCGCACTGCGGGGTTGCGCCAGTTGAGGTCGGGCTGTTCGGGTAAAAACTGGTGCAGATAGTACTGCCCGGTTTTTGCATCCAGTGTCCAGGAGGGCCCACCGAAGTAGGCTTGCCAGTTGTTGGGTGGTGAACCATCGGCCCTGGGGTCGCGCCATACGTACCAGTCGCGCCTGGGGTTGTCGCGAGACGACCTCGACTCCTTGAACCAGGGGTGCTGATCGGAGGTGTGGTTGGGCACCAGGTCAATAATCAGCTTCATGCCCAGCCGATGGGTGTCTTCCAGCAGCTGGTCAAAGTCCTTTAGGGTGCCGAAGATGGGGTCTACCGAGCAGTAGTCGGCCACGTCGTAGCCGAAGTCCTTCATGGGCGATTTGTAAAAGGGCGAGAGCCAGATACAGTCGAAGCCCAGGTCGCGGATGTATTGCAGGCGGCTTCGGATACCCGGCAAATCTCCGATGCCATCGCCGTTGGAGTCCTGAAAGCTGCGGGGGTAGACCTGATAGATGGTTGCGGTTTTCCACCATTCCATTTTGAAAGCTCCTTATGCTTGATGTTGCGTCAGCCACAGCCGGGCAAAGGGCCTCAGGTAGGCCGGGCCGGGGGCCTGGGTGATCTGGTCGTAGGGCTGCACGATACCCTCCTGGCGTAGAGTTTCCCAGGGCAGGGCCTGGTCTTGTTCGCTGAAATTATAAACCTGCACCAGGGTGCCCTCGGGATGCTCACGTTTCAAGACCAGCAGGTGGGGGTTGGGCTGCCAGAGGGGCCTGGTCGAGAAGGCCGCGTGGAGCTGGCGGGTACGGGCGCGGGCTTCTAGCAGCCCCTTGATCCCCTGGAAAATCTGGTGTTCCACCGTGCCTTCCCGGGTGCGCTTTTTGGCTTTGGCCCAGTCCATTCGGGGCCGGTGCAGCCAGCGGTTATCGTCCTTGTGGGCGGGGTCTTGCACGTAGTCGTAGTCGTTGAGCATCCCCAGCTCGTCGCCCATGTAAATCAGCGGGATGCCCTCGCCGTAGCCGATGAAGACCGCATGGGCCATCAGGATGCGCTCGATGGCCTGGTTGACCAGGCGGGGGTTGCCCGATTCCAGCGCAGTTTCCAACCCGGCCAGACTGGCCGCACTGCCCGAGGTGCGCCGGTCGCCGGTCACGGGGTTCTCCTGGAAGTGCATCCCCCTGGCGAAAGACCCCTTAAACTCGCCTTTGTAGAAGTCGGACAAAAAGCGCCGGTGGGCAGCCCCGTTGAGCCCTCCC
The DNA here is from genome assembly GCF_937863175.1 of uncultured Meiothermus sp. Classification (GTDB taxonomy): domain Bacteria; phylum Deinococcota; class Deinococci; order Deinococcales; family Thermaceae; genus Meiothermus. The sequence goes on from NZ_CALMCQ010000193.1 coordinate 4,261, forward strand.
GCCGCTGCGTCGGTGTCGGAGACGGCCCAGCCGATGTCGTCGTGGCAGCGCAGATAGGTGGTCCAGCCCGCGCTGGCGGGCTTCTGGGGGAAGCGCATCAGGGCCTGGGTAAAGAGCCGGGTGTCGCGGCTGGCCAGACTCGACCAGACCTGCACCATCAGGGTGTTGTGGTAGGCCAGTTCACTGACTTTGCCGTAGTGTTCGTTTGTGCCCAGGTAAGCAATCAGGTCTTCGGGGGCCACGATGGCCTCGGCCTTGAAGGCCACGGCAGGTGCGGCAATACGCACGGCGGCGCGAAGGGCCTGGGTCAGGGCATGCACCTCGGGCTGGTTCTGGCAGTGGGTGCCCATGCGCTTCCAGGTGAAGGCGATGGCGTCGAGGCGGAACACCTCCACGCCCCGGTTGGCTAGCCACAAGATCACGTCGAGGTATTCCAGAAATACCTCGGGATTGCTCCAGTTGACATCCCACTGCCAGCTATTGAAGGTGGTCCAGACCCATCCCTGCACCTCGTTGTCCCAGGTAAAGCTACCGGGGGCAAAATCGGGGAAGATGTCGGGCAGGGTGCGCTCGAAAGCGTCGGGAATTGTGCGGTCGGGATAGATGTAGAAATAGTTGCGGTACCTGGGGTCGCCCTGGCGTGCTGATAACGCCCAGGGGTGTTCGCGGGCCACGTGGTTGAGCACCAGATCCAGGCAAAGGCTGATGCCCTCGAGGCGGAGCTGGGTGCAAAGCTCCTGGAGGTCGTCCATGGTGCCCAGATCGGGCCGCACCTGGCGGTAGTCGGCTACCGCATAGCCCCCGTCGTTCTCGCCCTTACGGGGCAGCAGCAAGGGCATCAGGTGCAGGTATTTGATGCCCAGTTCCTTCAGATAGTCAGTGTGTTCGCCTACCCCCCTCAGCGTACCCGAAAAACGGTCTACATAGGCGATATAGCCGTGCAGGTCGGGTTGGAGGAACCAGTCCGGGGTGTGGATGCGTTGCAGATCCAGGGCCTGCAAGTCCTGGGGGCGCTGGGCCAGGTTCTGGCCGATGACCTGGGCCACCCGTTCGGCCACGGTTTCGGCCCTGGGATAGACCGCCTGCAAACCGGCCCAAAGGTCGCCCAGGTAACGGTGCACCCGCGCCTGGAGATCGGCAGCTCGGTAATGATCCAGTGTTTTGATCTGACGGGCGATGCTCTGGAAGAAAAGATGGCCGTCCATGCGCTCATGTATTCTACGCATTCCTCACAGGGCGTTACTCACAAAGCCAGTTTGCAGTCAAGCCCACGGTTCGCTCTTAAGAATGTAACGCCCTGGACGAACCATTTGTGAGTTCGGTTAGGGATTTCTGAGTCCGTCTGGTTCCAGTTCTTAAGCTGTGGTTAATCCAGAAAAGTAACGGTCGGAAGTCCTTGTACTTTGGTGGCTAAGGGTTGGTTACAACTCGAGCAGGCCATACGGGAGGAAATCAGATGCAACGAATAAAGATGCTTTCGCTGCTAGGGGGTCTGGGGCTGTTTCTGGGGGCCTGTGGCGGTGGCGAATATACCGACAACCCCACCCCCGATAGTTCCAATGGCCCTTTTCTGGCCGAGCCGTTGACCAAACACCCTACCAACCTGCCCCTGACCTTGATCAGCCGCTACCTGGTAGTCAATGAAAGCAACGGGCGCCTGTCCGCTAGCTACGGCGGTCTGCGCTACTGGCCCCGTCAGGCCGACAAAAACCGCAACCCCAACAACCCCAACCAGGCTTCGGGACCGCGCTTTACCCAGTATGCAAACTGGGACATCCTGGACGCGCCCGGTTCCAGCTCCAACCGCTCGGACTGGCTGCGCCTGACCCTGACCCGCGATGCCACGGTGGTGGTGGCCTGGGAAAACTCCGCGCTGTGGCTCTCGGGCTGGAGCCGGGGCGAAACCACCGCCGCCGATGGCAGAAGGTTCAACACCTTTACCCGCACATTCCGGGCAGGCGAGATCACCCTGGGTTCCCCGGAAGGTCGGGGCGAGTACTGGGTCTTGCTGGCCGAGGGCAACGGGCAGCCTTCGGCTGAACCGGCATTGCCCAGCGGCATTACCGAACGGCCCGTGCCCAACACCACCTGCCCGGCCTGGCTGGATGGCGTGTGGGTGGCTAGAGGCCCAGACGGTGAGACCTACCAGGGCTGGCACCCGCAAATTGACCCGGTTTACTGGTGCTACTACCGCCACGAGCACAACTCCGACCCCGGCCTGATTGGCTATCAGGCCGCCTTCCTGTATACGGCCCGCTACACCAACAACCAGGCCGAGCGCGCGGAGGGTTTCAAGGGCTTCGCGGTGCGCGATGGTGAGATCGGCTGGTACATCAACCTCCACTCCGAGACCAGCACCGAGCAGCGGGTCTGTGCCCGTTTCCACACGGTGGTGGTGGTGGCGACCCGCTGGCGCACTGGGGAACGACTGGCTGAACTATCTTTCAAAGGCGACTTTGGGGCGGCCCGTTCCAACCAGGGTGAGACCCCCTTCTTCAGCAATGTCTGCACCGACCCCCGCACCGGCCAGCAGATCAACCAGGAAACCATTGGACAGCAGCTGGCACAGACCACTCGAGCCTCGAGGCGCATTCGTCCTTCGGGGCAGGTGGGGGGTTATGAGCAGTGGGATGGCGGGCTGACCAGGGCCCTGGTGCAGTTTAGCGGTGCGGGCATTGGTATTGACATCCAGAACCCGGCTACCTCGTGTTCGAGCCTGGACTGTCCCAGCCTGGTAACCAATGGTGGCAATTCCAGCACCCGCCGCACCATTCAGTTCAACAACATCCGGGTGCGGTATGATGCTGCCAGAGACCCCGACGGCGATGGCTGGTTCGAGACCAATCTTTACGGGGATGGCCCCTTTGTTTCTGGCGACCGCAGCTCGGGCACTGGCCCGTTGCGCCAGTTCATCAAGCCTGGTACCGATGTAAGCCTGAATGGAGGCTTCACCACCGAAGATGCCTGGCGGGGCCTGTATGTCCGGGGTGGCAATACACAGGATCTGGAACTCGAGGGTGCGCTGGGAACCATCAATTAAAATCCACCACAAGGGCGAGAGGAGCAGACAAACTGCTCCTCGAACCTTTTGTATGCTGACCGCGCCCTATACAGACACCGCCCCGGCATGTAGATTTGGTGTTCCTGCTATGTATCTCCACGTAAGGAATTTGCGATACGTTCGGTGGTATGACAACGAAGCCGCGCGGACGTAAACCCCAGAATAAGGCAATTCCTGGCTTGTGCACTTCGCACCCGCGGCGTGCAGGGACACGGTACACAACCGTCGAGGGATCAGCCATGTTGGCGCTGCCAGCAAACCCACATCAAAGCCTCGAAAAAGCCCCCGGTGCGTCGGACAAATCCAGCAAGGGATCGCACAATTCTTTCGGAGAACCGCTCTAGTTGGTGCGCACCTCGACGCTACGTTGTTCTTGCCCAGCGCAGCCGTTGCTGGTACAGCCATAGCCGTAAATATAGAAAAAGGGCCGGGCCTCGCTGGGGCTGGCGTTGTTGGTAATCTGAAACTGGGCGGTGTTGTTGCTGGGGGTTACGTCGATCTCCCTGGGGCTCGAGGTGACCCCCTGGGAATTAGGCACCCAGGTCAGGCGCACCCTGGTCAGATTGCTGGCATTAAACGTGATGGTCACAGTTAGGGGGCCTGTACTGCCTCGTACCAGGTTCATGGGACTGGGGGTAGCGGACATACTGAACGTGCTGGGAGGGGGTGGGGGGGATGGAGGGGCTGGGTTCGACGGCGGCTGGCTGGGGGGACGGAAGATGCTCTGGCCACAAGCGGCCAGGAGCGGGGTCAATAGCACCACAAGTAACAGGTATTTGCTCATGTTTCGCAGTGTAGGGAGGGAGGCTCGAAGAAAGTCTTAAGGCTTGCTAATGAAATCTTTATGTAACATTTTTCTGACCAGATAAGCCCAACTTTCCCAGCGGGATCCCAATAGAATGTGGGACAATGGTCACACGTCTGGTGGTTCTGCTGCTGCTGTGCTGGGGCCTGGCTGCCTTCGCACAAAGTTCCAAGCCTTTTGCCGGGGCCAGCCTGGTGTTTCAGTGGGTGGAAGGAACCCCGCTCACCAGTCTGATGTTGCAAACCGGGAGTTATGATTTCGGTGGCGGCTTTGGGGCCCGGGCCAGTGTGGGAATTGGAGTGAGTCCGAATTTCCTCGAGCTGGGGGCAGACCTGCTTTTCCCAGTTGGCGCAGGTCGTCTGATGCCTTACGGTGGGATTGGGGGTAACTGGGTAGGCCTGGGGGCGTTGAATATTTTTGGGATTCGGGGCCTGGCGGGGGTCAACTACAGTACCGCCAGCGACGCGGGCTTGTTTGCCGAAGCCGTTCCGACCCTCTATTTGGCCAGCGATGCCACCGGCATTTACGGAACCGCTTTTGGAATCCAGGTTCGGTTTGGGGTCAACTACCTCTTCTAAGCGGTTCGAGCAAATACCCTGGGGGGATGAACCGGCAATCGCCTGGGGATTGTGCCCAGCACACGGTTACAGCAAAAAGTCATTTCTGTCCAGCTGGTCTATTACGAGTCCACCAGCGACTCGAGGGCGGATCAAACCCGAGAAGCGCATCGAAGGGCGGGGTGCCTTCACGCCTCCACCCACTCCGGGGCACCCAGCGGGAAGCCCTGGGAGTACCACCTGATCTCCCACAGCGCCAGTCAAGCCGCATGAGCCTGAACAGGGTGTGTTCCCTAAATAACCCGGAAGCCGGGACTAAGCTATGTGCAGAATCCGGGAACGGCTGATGGCAATAGTGGAACGAGCAGAGGCAGAAAGTAAAAGGAAAAGCCTGGCTGGTTCAGTCGTCCCATGCATGACCCCAGCCTGGATGAAGCGGGTCGAAAAGCCCTGGCCTTCCTGCCCAAACAGGCTCCCGTTTCAAAAGCGAAGGCCTCGAGATCCCTGGCTCTGGCCAGATGGAGGGAGCCGACTAAAGACAGCGAGCGGCCTGCGGGCTCAGTAAATTAGCATCGCGTCGCCAAGGCTGTAGAACCGGTAGCGCTCGGCAGTGGCGGTCTGGTAGGCCCGCATCATCAGCTCATGGCCCATAAAGGCCGAGACCAGCATCAGCAAGGTGGATCTGGGCAGGTGGAAGTTGGTAATCAGCGCGTTTACCACCTTGTACTGGAATCCTGGGCGAATATATAACTGGGTCTCGCCGCCACCTGGCTTTATCCCTCCAAGCTCCGAGCAGTAGGCCGTCTCGAGCGTCCGTACCACGGTGGTTCCGACGGCCACCACCCTCCGTCCGGAGGCTCTAGCCCGGTTTACTGCATCAGCCGTTTCGGAGGAGACCTCATAGGGCTCGAGGTGCATCACATGCTTTTCCGGGTCGTCGTGTACGGGCTTGAAAGTGCCCGGCCCCACGTGCAACGTGACATAGTGAATCTCCACCCCCAGGCTGCGAATGGTGTCCATCAGCTCGGGGGTAAAGTGTAGCCCTGCGGTGGGGGCCGCCACCGAACCAGGGGTTCTGGCATAGACGGTCTGGTAGCGGGCCGGGTCTACCGGGGCATGAATATAGGACGGAAGGGGGGTTTTACCGATTTTTTCCAGGTGCTCCCATACATTTCCCGCAAAACACAGCACCCGAGTTCCATCCTCTTGCACAGCTTCAACCGTGGCCTCGAGGCCATCCAGAAACGTCAGCCTGGAGCCTACCCTGGCCCGCCTGGCCGGTTTGAGCAGGGCCTCCCACAACTCCCCCGACCCAGACTTGGCCGAGCCACCCCCCTGACTGAGGGGGGAAGGGGGGATTTCCCGCACCAGCAAGACCTCAAGGGGAGTTCCGTGGGGGTTGGTCGCAAAGGTTCGGGCTGGAATAACCTTGCTTTCGTTCAGCACCAGCACATCGCCGGGCTTGAGGAAAAGGGTCAGTTCGCGGAAAATCCGATGCTCGATCCGACCCGTTTTGCGGTCAATCACCATCAACCGCGACGAGTCGCGGGGCTCGGCGCCGCTCTGGGCGATGAGTTCTGGCGGCAGGTGGTAGTCGTAATCGTCCAGGGTCATGCTGTGAAAGTTGTTATATACCTACTCTGTTCTGGGAATCAAGGTTCGTTCCCGCTCTTTGTTGGGAACGAAGGCGTTTTCGATTTCGGGCAGATGGATAAAGCGGTCTACGGCATCAATCAGCTTTTGTGAGGTGGTCTCCTTGAAGGAGACTACCTCGACCCGGATGCCCCGCTCCATCAGCACTTCCACAATATCCACAAAGTCCCCGTCGCCGCTGCCCAGCACCACCACATCCAGGGTGTGCATCAGGCGCACCATATCGGCCGCGATGCCCATGTCCCAGTTGCCTTCGTAGATGGGCTTGCCCTCGTCGGTGGTTTCCTTCAGGGTTAGATTCATCCGGCGCACCCGGAAACCGATGGTGGAAAGCTTGTAGATGAAAGGCCAGGCCGAGGTGTCGTGTTCGCGCTCGACCACGTAGGCGGTGGCCCGCATCAGTTGACGGTTGCCGATGGCATAGCGCATCAGGCTTTCAAAGTTAACGTTTTGCCCATAGTAATCGCGGGCGGAGTGGTAGAGGTTCTGGGTATCTACAAACAGGCCCACGCGCTGGCTGGGGCTCCATCCGGGAACACGGCCAAAAGGGTCATTC